>JBDTWU010000033.1:0-6189 GCA_040006535.1 bacterium
TTAGCTCCGTTGAACTGAACATCATAGTTACCAATATTCTTAAATTCATTTACCAAAGTTCCAACTTCCTTACCGGCCAAATCATAGATCTTCAATGTTACTAATCCTGATTTTGGAATAGAGAAAGAAATCTTTGTTGTCGGATTGAATGGATTAGGATAATTCTGAGTTAACTTATAGCTGTCAGGAGTGATCAAAGTTGTATGATTGTTAAATCCGGTAATAACCCCGCCATTAGCAACTACCCATGCAACTGTTGCTGCAAGGACATTTCTGAAGCCGCCTGTGAAATATCTGGGATCCTGGAATAATGTGGCTACTACAAAATTGGTTTGAACATTTCCGATACCCGCAACTGTATCTGTTGAAGTATGATTTTGATATTTATATAAAACTGATGATCCACCTGCAACTACACTTGCTCCGTCAGGCCAGTAACTTGCTCCCGGAGGCGTTGAGGTCATAGGTCTGACATTGCCAATATCAGTCGCAACGCCTGTAATAGATGGAGATGTTGTTCCCGATGCATTATCAAGCCTGTAAATAAATTTGCCGTATGTTTCCGCAAAACTGATATCCTGTGCACCGCTGGTTGCACGGCTGTAATTGTATGCCTGATCAGCACCTATCATAATTAAAGACTTTTTACTTGTAGGTGTTCCGCTTGCAAGCCATGTCTTTACCTGTCCGCGTGCAGTAGCTCCAAGATATCTTAAATTACCAGTATCAAAGCTTGTCTCCTGAAGAATAATTGTATTAAAAGTGCTTAAGTCTGCAAGAGCAGTTGTAGTATCAAAACCTCTCATTGTATAATTACCGACTAATCCGCGAAGGTAAGTATTTAAAGTATCTCTGTCAGCTTTTCTCTGAATGGTGCTGACGGCTACCGTATCATGAACCAAAACCAAAGTATTGCCTGTAATCGGTGGGGTTACTAAATCTTTCAACTTGTAAGCAACCACAGCCTGATTTTGATAATTTAATAAGAGCAATAATTTATTATCTTTTTCTACGATTTCTGCACCCCCGGCAATACCAATGTTTAGAGCTGTTGTAGAAAATTGATATGTTCTGACAACCGTACCTGTAGTCAAACTAATTTTGTCAAGCTGATTAAGTAATCCTCCCGTTACCTGACTCCAAACCCATAGGAATGCTGTATCCGCAGATGTAGTACTATCAAAAGCCAAACCGTACTTTCCAGTTATTGCAGATGCTGTTATAGTTCTGATTACAACACCATTTGTATCACGGCATACAATATTATCACCAAAATTGCTGCTCCAGAAGCCTTTACGATTATTATCCCATGCAATCGCTCTGTAAGCTGCACCGGCGTGTGTATAGGTTGCTTTTCTGTTTCCGAGCGAATCTAATTTATAAAGTGCCGTTCCTGCTGATCCTCCCCATAAATATAACTGTCCGGAACCGTCAGGTGCAATTGCCATATCTCTGATAGCACCGGTACCGCCATTGTAAGCATTGTTTGAATCTGCAATTGTTCCGGGTCCTCCATTGGGACCATCCGGGTTTAATCTATACCAAGTAGCACTGTTCCATCTGTTTAAAATATATTTTCCCTGAAAATAGATAGCACCCACACTTCCTGCTGCAGGACCCGGAAGGTTTGTATAATTGAAGTTCCATACTGTGGGATAAGGAAATCCGGCAGGTGGTATGGTATCACTCTGAATGGTCGAAACGGGTGCTGAGTCATTTCTTGGATCGTCCTGAATGGAATATCCGTAAATCAAAAATGATACGAGAATTACAGGTAAAATGTAAATTAGTAGCTTTGATTTCATTTTTTTCTCCTATAGTAAGTTAGTTAATAAAAAGTTTATTGATTTATACGAAATTTAATTTTGCTTTCAAGTTATTTATAATAATAACTATTGTCAATCAAAAAAGATTTATAAGATATATTCAGATAATATCTCTGGTGAAAAATTTTTTTAAAATGCCCGGCGCTTATATATACCTTTAAATACTCAACACTCAGGGCTTGTTCAAAACTGTTCTTTAATGTACTCAATAATCTAATCAGCCAAGTAAATGCTTAAAATATCAGCGGATTTAAAATTTCTCATGCATATAAGTTAATTAAATAAAAAAATATTTTGGTGTAGTAAATAATTTTCAAAGGTATTATTTTGCAATTCGTTTAGCCCGGGTGGCGGAACTGGTAGACGCGCAGGACTTAAAATCCTGTTGCCTGTAAAGGCAGTATCGGTTCGATTCCGATCCCGGGCACAGGGATGTTTTTATTCAAACCTGTTTCCATACTTTGGGAGCAGGTTTTTAGTTTTTTAAATTATGAATTATGAGTTGGATTTGGAATCAGGATTTTAATTAAACGATATCAGAACTAATGCTGCTAATTTCTTTTTACTGATTCATAAGTCTTGTTTATATCTACGAAATTTGTAATTGAACTATCCCAGATCCTCATGAAAACTTTACTCAGTTCTGAATTTACTTTTTCATTATCGATAATGATCGTTGCATTCCTGCTGTTATTGAAATAGCTCCATTCCCAGTTAGATGTGCTGATCCATGAAATATTATTATCCGAAATAAGATATTTTGAATGGTCGACTCTCGCATAAGGGATAAAGCCTCCGCTGTATTGTGCTATTGAACTGAATTTTATTTGTATATTAGGAACGGTTGAGAGATTCTTTATAAAATCCGTTGCAGCATCCCTGATAGCCCAGTCGGAGAAAATTATTTTTATCTGTACACCTCTTGAAGCCGCATTACGCAATGCATTGTCAAGTGTATCATAATATTTTTTTTCGTTCTTTGCTTTTGGTGAATATGAATACATCTGGATAAATAAACGCTCTTTTGATTTGCCGATTATTTTTAACAGCTCATCCTCTTCATGGTCGATATGCCATGGAGTGATCTTAGGGGGACTAAATGCCGGATAGAGAATAACATTCCCAAATTCAGCGTTGGAAATCGATACAGGATTTGTTGAATTAATTACCCCGCCATTGATACTGAGTGGAAACACACCTCCTATATATGCCATATCAAGATTAAAAACTTCTTTAAACGTTTCCGCGATCTTTTTATTTTTTATTCGAACTCCCATTTCATGAATGTGCTTCAGCGCACGCCAGTCCATATTCTGACTTCCAACAAATAAATTTTCATTATCAACGATAAAATATTTGGCATGCATTACACCGCCTGCAATATTGCCCATTGGAAGTTTATAAATTGAAATATTTGTAATCCCTTCAAATTCATCTACAGATTTGTCGCCGTTTGAATAAAAAGATGAATCAACAATTATTGTAATCCTTACTCCCCGTCCTGCAGCATTTTTAATTGCTGTCAAAATATCTGCAAGCGGCTCCCCTATTTCATTTGCAAAATAAAATGTTTCAATATCAATGCTTTCCTTTGCATCATTTATCATTTTTATCCAGATGCCGTAAGTTCTCGGAAGTGTGGATTCCTCAAAAATTGTTTCCACTGGCACGCTTTCAACAAGCTCAAATTCGTCCTGAGCATATAAAAAGGGAATTGTAATCTGCAGGAAAAGGAAAAATAAAATTACAGCAGCTTTTTTTTCCATTTTAAAAAATTATAATATTTTACGTATTTGGATAGTGTGTATGAAAGAATGTACCAATATGAAATTTTAAACAAGCACAAGCATGAGCTTTTCCAGCTGGGCAGATCTTAACAAATCTCCGTTCTTTTTATAAATCTCATCGAGATTTCTCATTACCCTCAAAATGATCTCAGTATCAGTTGTCTCTTTTAAATAAGGAATGTTGTTAAAATCTTCTTTGCTCATTCCTATCTTTTTTAAAAACTCCTTCGCTTCTTTCATCGAGATAATCACCCCGTTATTGAATGGATCAATAAAAAATTCATCCTCTCCTTTTGAGTATTTAATAAGGAAATGTCCCGGAAGATTAATGCCGGATACAGGAACATTTATTTTTCTTGCTATCAGAATATAAATAATTGAAAGGGTTATGGGAATTCCGAGCTTAGTATCTAATACCCTGTTTAAATAACTATTATCCGGTTCATAAAAATTTTCCGGATTTCCTTTGAATCCCTTTTGAAAGAACAGATAGTCGTTGATCTTATTGATAATTTCCAGTGAGCTGATCCGGTTCAGATCATTGTTAATCTTCATTAGCCCGGACATAATATCTAAAGACATATTCTCAAGCTTTTTTTTGTAGTCAATCATACTTACCTCCGGATATCCCCAGGATGCCAGGAGAAATATTGCGTCTTCAAGAATGTCTTTGTCCTTATTTTCTGCGAGCTTTATAAACTTCTCTTCGATTGTTTCAAAGTTAAGGATCGATACTATTTCTTTAGCTCTTTTTTTTATAAGAATATTTTCATCGTTAAGATAGTTCTTTAAAAAGACAGAAGAATTATTCCCCAGGGATAGAAACCGTTCTTTAATGTTTGAGTATATATTTTCATCCTCATCATCAAGCAGTTTCAGCAGGTGATCGAGCTCATTAGTTCTGATCGTCATTTCTACTAGATCTGTCATTGTAATATTTCCTTTTCTTTAACATTTTTGAGTAGGAACATCCCGAGTAGGAAAAAAATCCCTAATGAAAGCACAGCAAATTTTTGTGATCCGGTAAAATAGGACACCATACCGAAAGTAAGCGGACCCAGCAGTGTAGAGGTTTTATCAAACAACCCGTAAAACCCAAAGAACTCTGTCTTGCTTTCCTCCGGAGTAAGTGTTGCCATCAGGGCTCGTGAAAGGCTTTGTGTTGAACCCAGAAATGTTCCGGCAAATCCGCCGATTATAAAAAAGGACATCTTGTCATTAGTAAAAAAAACTGCAATTGTCAGTAACGACCACATTATAAGATTCACATATATTGATTTTAATATTCCGATCCTGTCCCCGATAAACCCGAATAAAAACGAACCCAGCATTGCAGTGATCTGAACTATAAGAAAAAATACAGCAAGCTCTGTGATGGTAAACTTTAATGTCGAACTCGCATAATTTCCCGCAAAAAATATAATTGTGTTCACTGCATCAATATAAAATAAGTAGGCAATCAAATAATTTTTCAGATTTCTGTATTTGTTAATGTTCCTGACCGTGTTCATAACCTTTGCAAATCCATAACTGACATAACCTTTGCTCAGCACTACTCTTTCGATTTTTTTTTCTTTCAGAAATAAAAACAAAGGCATTGAAAAGATAAGAAAGAAAACTGCCGATATCACAAAAAGTATGTTCGGATTATCTTTAAACGGAAATACAAGTATCACTGAAATTAATGAACCAATATAACCTACAGCATATCCCATTGCAGAGACCTTATTAAATTTATCCGGCTCTGCGATCTCAGTTATGAATGCTTCATAAAAAGTCAAACCGGTCTGGAAACCTATGTTAGACATAATAAACAGAAAGATTGCAAACAGTATTGTTCCTTCTTTAGTAAAATACATTAAAGAAGTTGAAACAACACAAAGCATTGTAAAAAAGAAAAGAAATTTTTTCTTATTTGATCTGATATCTGCTATTGCACCGCAGACCGGATTGAGAATTGCTGCGATGATCATTGAAATGTTAATTCCCACAGACCAGTAAAGATCGCCGATGCTCTGACCTGAGGATATTACCTCCTTGAAATATACGGCAAATACAAATGCAACAATTATGGTAGCGTAGGAAGAATTACCGAAATCAAATAATGACCAAATAAATACCTGTGATTTATTTTTCATTATTTAATTTATTGTAATAAGATCAACAGTGAGGATTTGAAATCATTTTTTTTCTTTTGAAGGAACCTTCTCAGTTTCGCCGTCAAT
Organism: bacterium; assembly: GCA_040006535.1. Lineage (GTDB taxonomy): Bacteria > Bacteroidota > Ignavibacteria > Tepidaquicellales > Tepidaquicellaceae > JAGPCH01. The sequence continues at coordinate 5,839 of JBDTWU010000033.1, forward strand.
GGACTGAAAATCCTTATCTTTCTTTTTAATATTTAAAAGTCCACGCCCGGTTTTATTTAACTTGTTTTCCTTTTTCAGGTCATCCAGCACCGCATCAAGGATCCCGTTAACAAATTTACCGCTGTTCCTTGTGCAAAAATCTTTTGCAATATCTATTGCCTCATTTATTGAAACTTTCGGTGGTATGTCCGGAAAAAACATTAACTCTGCAATACCGATCCGTAATATCAGCCGGTCAATAAGTGAAATTCTTTCAAGCTCCCAATTCACCGCTTTTTCCAGTATATATGTATCAATTTGTTTTTCGTTTTTTAAAACATAATCAACCAGCTGATTTGCAAACTCTATATT
>JBDTWU010000034.1:0-4781 GCA_040006535.1 bacterium
CTGCTTTTCAAGCTCATTCAGTAATGTAATAATTATCCTCGAGCCGCTGCTTCCTAATGGATGACCAAGAGCAATTGCACCGCCGTTAATATTTATCTTTTTGATATCAAGCTGAAGCTCATCAATACATGCCAGGCTTTGTGCCGCGAAAGCTTCATTAAGTTCTATAATATCTATTTCATCTGATTTCAATCCAGCTCTTTCCAATGCTTTCTTAGTTGCCGGTACGGGTCCGATACCCATAAATGAAGGATCAACACCCGCAACAGATGACGATAAGTATTTAGCGCGGGGTTTTAAATTATTTCTCTTCACAAATTCTTCAGATGCTATCATAATCATGCTCGCACCGTCATTTATTCCGCTTGAATTTCCTGCAGTGACAGTTCCGCCTTCTCTGAATGCGGGTTTCAGCTTAGCAAGCTTTTCAATAGTAGTATCAAATCTGGGAAACTCGTCAGTATCGAATATTATTTTTTCTTTCTTTGATAATATTTCAAGGGGAAATATTTCTTCTTTGAATTTTCCTCCCTTTATTGCATTCTTGGTTTTCATTTGTGAATCGAAAGCGAATTCATCCTGCCTCTCTCTGGTTACTTTATATTTCTCCGCAACATTCTCAGCAGTTTCACCCATGGAGTATGGATTATACATCTTTGCAAGCGTGGGATTGGTAAATCTCCAGCCAATAGTTGTATCAAACATTTCTGCACGTCTTCCATAAGCCTCAGGGTTTTTGGCTAGTACAAAAGGCGCGCGGGTCATGGATTCCACTCCTCCGGTCAGATAACAATCTCCTTCGCCGTTTCTTATACCTCTTACTCCGTCAATAAAAGCCTGCATTCCTGATCCGCATAATCTGTTGACAGTTACACCGCCGGCCGATACAGGCAGCCCTGCAAGGAGTGAGCTCATTCGGGCAACGTTCCGGTTCTCCTCTCCGGCTCCGTTTGCATTCCCGAGAATTACATCCTCAATCTCTTCAGGCGAAAGATTATTCTTTTCGAAATTTCTCTTTAATATTTCTTTGATAAGCGCTGCAGCCATATCATCAGGCCTCACATCTTTTAAAGCTCCTGCATGCTTTCCAATCGCTGTCCGCAATCCGTCAACTATAAAAACATCCTTCATTAAATATTTTGCCTTTCTTTAAATTAAAAAACTAAACACTTAATTTATAATTTTCACTTTAATTAAATTAACCAATTAAGCTTTCACTTAAAACTAACTTCAGCCGCCACAATAAATTTCTGTGAAAATATGTTGATTCGTCAAGCCCTTTAATATTTAAAATTTTTCAGAAATTTATCGTGTACATGATAATTTCAGTGTGCTGCAGCTGATTAGTTTATGGAAATTCCCATAAATTATTATTCATTTTATTAAACGCTTTAATTTAATATTTTAAATGACAAATTATTCCCTAATGAAAAAGCTTATTGGAGACCTTCTTCGAAATCTGAATTATAAACCGGAGAAAAAAATTAATGTCCGCAGAGCAGAAGGATATCCGGAATATCTCAAAGAGGCTGCAAAATTAAATATAGATGTAAATAATTATCTGGATAATAACTTAGGATGGATTAAACCGGGACCTGTATTAGAAGATGTCCTCTTTCCTGTCATGAAAAATATTCCGCATCCGAAAATTTTAGAACTCGGTCCTGGAACAGGAAGGTGGACGAGGCAGATATTAAAAAAAGCCAAAGAATTAAATTGCAGCGACTTTATTCTGGTGGATCATTCCCAATGGATGATTGATTTTCTGAATTATTATTTTCATAATGAAAAAATTATAAATACATGTAAAAATAACGGGATCAGCCTGCCTTTAAAGAAAGATGAATTTGATATAATTTTTTCCCAGGGAGTTTTCATAGAATTAAAACCTTCTGTAATCTATCTCTATTCAAAAGAATTTTTTAAAGTACTAAAGCCTGGTGGGTTTTGTGTTTTTGATTATTTCAATTGTGAAAGTGAAGACGGCTGGAATTTTTTTATTAATCAATCTGACTTAGGAAATATTCACAGCACTTATTACACGGATGGTTTTATAGAAAAAGTATTTGAGTGTTCCGGTTTTAAATTCGAGATACGATTTACTTATGGTAAATCAAATTTTATAATTTTCAAAAAAACTTCTGATTAAACAAAAATCTTAAGTAAAATACGGAGGTTAAAACCGGGCATTGATACCGATCGTCGGCAGTACCGGAAACATTCCTATCACTTTTCGTTTCAAGTTCAGATCACTATCCAGCCAATAATCATATCCAAGAACATTTTTCCTGTTATATGCATTAATCACATCAATATAAAATGCCCAGTCAGTTGACCAGAAATTTGTATATGCTGTCACACGCAAATCAAGACGGTGATATGCTGGCCTTTTATCACTGAGCATATTTGCAGCGCCTCCGTAGTTTAAATTGAAAATCACTGAACCATTCACAGCATTTACAGCGATTGAATCTCCAACCAGTCTTGGTATAATTCCTACCGGTGTTGTAATGGGAAAGTTGGTTGCGTAGGTCCATCTCGCTCCGAGTTCGAGCCAGCTGTTTATTTTGTAGTTCATTACTATATTAGCAACATGTCTCTGTTCAAAACGATAAGGAGTTGTAACTCCATACTTTTCTCTTTCTGAAAATGACAATGAATAATTTATCCACCCGGAAAGCCTGGTTTTGGTAGTGGTAAATTTCTTTTCAAGACTTATTTCAAATCCGTATGCAAAACCACTCCCTGCATTTACCGGGTTTGTTGTCAGTGAATCATATGCAAGCTTATCAGCGGACCTCACCCAGTTAGAATAATTCTTAATATATTCAGGATTATTATTTGCAGGATCGTTCAGGGAAAATTCATATCGATACCCTGTAAGCTTTTCCTGTTCAATGAGATTATTAAACTTTTTAAAATATCCTTCGGCTTTCGCAAACCAGTCATTGGTTATCCACCTGTCAATACCAAGTACAAAATGAACCGCACGCTCTGCTTTGAGTCCCTTTTCATCTGCATTTCTCAGATCAAAAAATGTCCTGCCGTCCACTAGCTTTTCAAGACCCGGCGACTGATAATATAATCCTAATGACGTTCTTATAGTAGTAAGAGGATCGATCGCATATCCTAAATTAAATCTCGGTGCAAGATAGGGAGTTTTAATTATCTGAAAATAATCCAGCCTCAGTGACGGCTGAACAAAAAATTTCTTCGATACTTTAAACATGCTTTGCGCATATAAATAAGCTCTGATATTATCTTCACCTGTTAGATTAAAATTATCAAGCAGCGCTGATGCTGAAGGAAAATTTCTTATAAAAGACCTGAACTGATCGTCAATTTTTAAATTGTAATTTAAGTCGGTCCGTACAAGATCCACCCCTCCTCCAAATTCCTGCTCAGAGTTTTTATTTAAATTTACAGATCGGTTCCCAAGTGAAATTTTTCTGAATGTATACCGGGAATCAAATTCCAGTCCGAGATATGCTCCGATATTTCTCAGACTGTCACGCTGAGCAGGTGTAAATCCTTCCCTGTCGATCAGCGGATCAAGTATTTCGCTGTTAAAATCATTATCACCGCTGTTACGATACCATGAAAGAGTTGTGCGTGAAATAAATTTATCATTAGGAGTATAATGCCAGGCAATGGACAGCATATCATTCTTAGTTACATCACTGACTGCAATGCTATCTGCCTGCTTACTGTCCTTACCGGGAATAATATCGACTCCGTCGTGTGAAAATACTCCATTCACTATAAATTTATTTTTCCTGAAGGGACCGAATGCAATCTTAAACTGCAGATCTCTGAAAGACGGGAAAGAAGAATCTTCTGTTATTAGTCCGGCCTTTTTTGCAAATGGTCCGATCACCAGATCGTAATAAGTTCGCCTGCTTGATATTATCCATGAGCCCGGTATTTTAAGAGGGTTCTTTCCTCCGAAAATCACATTTGCATTAGTGATGCTTGCATTTAGAATTGAAGAAAATGCCTTGTTCCTGTCTCCTTCTCTGTTCAATACGTCGAGGACTGCGGACAACCGGTCGCCATACTTTGCAGGGAACCCGCCTGTGATCAAAGTAATATCACTTAATGTTTCTGGATTGAACATGCTGACCAGACCGTATAATCTGTACGGATTAAAAATTTCCACATCATCCATGATAATTAAATTTTCATCAGGTCCGGAACCGCGGATAACAAGCTGTGAGGTAAAATCATTTGGAGAAGTTACACCTGGCAATGATTGAAGTGAGCGAAGTACATCTTCAACTGCACCCGGAAGCATTTTAACATTCCGTGGTTTGATATTAAACAAGCTTGTACGCAGATCCTCCTGACGCTGCCGGAAAATTCCTTCGACTTCAATCTCTTCCGTACTTATAATTTTTTCTATCAGATAAATATTAAGAATTTTATTTTCATTTTTGCCAACTTCAAAATTCTTATATTCATAATCAGAATAGCCGGGATGCTTAATTGAGATCGAATATTTTCCCGGTTCAATATCAGCTTCATATTTTCCGGAATTATCAGAAAAAGTTTTATAATTGCCGGTGGTATTGAATATATTTACAATCACGCTTCCGAGCTTGATATTCTCGCCGCTGTATATTGTTCCTGATAAGGTTGTTTTATTTGAATCAGGTAAGCTATGTGCAATGAGATTTGATGCAGATAAAAAAACAACAGTTAAAATCGTAATTAACTTTACCATAAAATTTTTTAGAATTGATTTTTATATACGCATTTTCAAAAACGGAATGAGTCTTGTT
>JBDTWU010000035.1:0-13546 GCA_040006535.1 bacterium
AAGATGTGAATCGTATGTACGAACTTGTTGAAAAATTAAAAAGCAGGCTTCCGGAAAAGTTTTATGCCCACCTCAGCGGAGATATAATAAACATTTTCGGGAATGAAAGTATTCTTGATAATTTCGGGAAACATTTTAAGATGGCTCTTTACAGAAAGGAAATGTTAATTGATGAGGAGGATAAAAACATTCACCGGCTGGGTATAAATGATATTGAAAAAATTCAACAGCTTTATGAACGAAGCTATCCTGAAAACTTTTTTGATAAACGGATGCTGGAAACAGGAAAGTACTTTGGGTATTTTGCCAACGGGAAATTAACCGGAGTAGCAGGAATTCATGTTTACTCGGAAAAATACAAAGTTGCAGCACTGGGAAATATAACCATTTTGCCGGAATACAGAGGAAGGTCGATAGGCCAGAAGCTTACATCAGCATTGTGCAACGATCTTCTTGAAACAGTTGATAATATAGGATTGAATGTTCATTCGGAAAATCATCCCGCTATTAATTGTTACAAAAATATTGGATTTGAAATTATAGGTGAGTTTGAAGAATATTTACTGACTAATAATATATAAATAATATTTTGAGTATACTAACAGGCAATCATCAATGAGCCTTTCAATCTTTTACAACAATTCTCATTGCTGTTTCTTTTTTGATTTATATAGCGGCTTGCTTTCTTCCGGAGGTTTTAGAGTAAAAATACGCACTGTGATGCCCTTAATTTCATAATTTTATTTTTAATTTATAGATTATAAAAATTAATTAAGTTAATTTACTAAAATATATACCCCCAAAAAAATCGTATCATCCAATAAACAATTTTTAAAAACATTTTAAGCAAACCTTTCAAAATGAACAAATCAGGTTATAAAAGATTTCCCACCATTAATGACATTAAAATAGTTTTCGTCAGCGAGGATGATCTATGGGAAGTGCCCTCGTCCGGCGGGATCGCAAGGAGACTGACATCTAACACAGGCGAAGTTACCAATCCTTATATATCTCCCGACGGAAAGCACATTGCCTTCTCCGGAAAAGAAGAAGGTGAAATGGATGTATACATTATACCTTCAGAGGGTGGTGTCAATCGCAGATTAACTTTTATTGGAAAGAGCACCAAAGTAATCGGATGGACAGCAGACAGCAAAAATATTCTTTTCTCATCTAATGCTACACAGCCGTTCGAAAAAAAAAATGAAATTTACCGGATCTCAATAACCGGTGGACTCCCTGAAAAGCTTCCTTACGGTGTTGCAAACAATATTGCATTCGGACCGAAAGGAGAAGTTCTGCTCGGAAGAAATACTCTGGATCCCGCAAGATGGAAAAGATATAAGGGCGGAACAGCCGGGGTTTTCTGGATAGACAGAAAAGGTAAAGGGGTATTTGAAAAATTTCTGGATAAAATAAATGGTAACTTTGCCAATCCGATGTGGATTAGAGACAGAATATTTTTTATTTCCGATCACGAAGGATTAGGAAGATTGTACTCATGCAATATTGAAGGAAAAAATATCAAGAGCCATTCAAATAATAAAGAATATTATATACGGAATGCAACTACTGACGGCAAAAAAATAGTGTACCAGGCAGGAGCTGAAATATTTGTGTATGACCCGCTTACAAATGAAGAAAGAGAGACAGAGATACAATACTACAGTCCTCAAATTCAGCGGCAGAGAAAATTTGTAGACGCAGAAAAATATCTGGAAGACTATGCAATAAATCCTGACGGAAAATCAGTGAGCATAACATCGAGAGGAAAGTCGTATGTGTTCTCAGATTGGGAAGGTCCTGTGCTGCAGGTTGGAAAGCCCAGCGGAGTGCGATACAGATTGACTCAATGGCTTCACGACAAGGAAAGACTGATTACCGTTTCCGATGATGGCGGCAATGAATCTGTTGAAATCCATTCAGTAAAAGATTCCCATAAAACCATTAAACGATATAATTTTGATATCGGAATAGTCGAGCAGCTTTCTGTATCACCGAAAGAAAATAAGATTGCAATTTCCAATAACAGACATGAATTGTATCTTGTAAATGTTGATGATGGTTCCATAGATAAAATAGCCCGAAGTAAGTTTGAACACATTATAGATTTTAATTTTTCACCTGACGGGCAGTGGCTGGTTTATAGTATGTCAGATGCCGAGTTTTTATCATCCCTTTATTTAGTGAAAGTTGATACAAAAGAAACACATCGTATAACACCGCCGGGGTTCAGGGATTTTCAGCCTACATTCGATCCGGGCGGAAAATTTATTTACTTCATTTCCAACAGGGAGTTCAATCCGGTGTATGATACAAGTTATTTTCAGCTGGGATTTCCATTAGGAAGCAAGCTTTATTTATTATCTTTAAGTAAAGAAACTTCTTCACCATTTACACCTGAGTATTCAAAATTATTTAACAAAAAGAACAAGCCAAAGGAATCTCAGAATTCCAAAGATATAAAAGTAAAAGATATTAAGATCACTGTTAATTTTGAAAATATTGAAAACAGAATTATCACTTTCCCGCTGCCCGAAGCCTCATATTTGGAGATAAAGGGAATAAGAGATGGACTATTGATCAGCAAGAAGCCGGTAAAAGGAGCACTGGACAGAAATCCCTGGGATGCAACCCCGGACGGTATAATAGAGAAATTTGATTTTTGCACACAAAAATCAGAGCAGGTAGCAAAAGATATTTCATCATATAAAATCTCAGCAAACGGAAAGGTACTTCTTTACAGATCAGGCAATAAATTATTTCTAAAATCAGATCTGTCAGAAAATTTTGAAGAGATAGAAAAATCCGGATATGCACCTGAAGGAAGAAGTCATGCAAAAGAAAAAAATGACTGGATAGATCTAAAAAGAGTCCGCATAAATATAGATCCTCTGAGTGAATGGATGCAGATGTATAAAGAAGCCTGGAGACTTCAGAAGGAACACTTCTGGACTCCGGATATGTCAGGCATTGACTGGAACAAGGTTTACAAAAGATATCTTCCGCTGATGGATAAAGTTGCAACCCGAACTGAGTTTTCAGATGTGATCTGGGAAATGCAGGGGGAACTTGGAACATCCCATGCCTATGAAATGGGAGGTGATTACAAGACAGCTCCGAATTATAAGCTAGGTTCTCTTGGAGCAGACTTTGAATATGACAATGAAGAAAAAGCTTACCGGTTCGCTCACATTATAAAAGGAGATACATGGAAAATGGATTCTCCATTAAGAAGCCTTGGCGTGGATGTGAAAGAGGGAGATTTTATTTTAGCTATTAATGGTGAAACTCTTAGCGCGGAAGCTTCTCCAAATTCTATGCTTGTAAATCAGGCAAATAATTTTATAAGCATTACTGTTAAATCCGCAGATAACGGCGAGATCCATTCATATGATGTAAAAACCATTTCTTCGGACACGCCGGCCAGATACCGTGAATGGGTTGAAGACAGGAGAGAATACGTTCATAAGAAATCAAAAGGCAAACTGGGTTATGTTCATATTCCGGATATGATGGCGCCGGGTTTTTCCGAGTTTCACAGATACTATATTTATGAAGTCAATATGCCGGGTCTGATCGTTGATATAAGAAACAACAGAGGCGGACATGTATCCCAATTACTTCTTGAAAAGCTTTCCAGAAAAAGATATGCATTTGGAGTTTCAAGATGGGGCAGTGTCGAGTCATATCCGAACCATAGTGTCGCAGGTGCAATGGTCGCAGTAACGAATGAATATGCCGGATCCGACGGAGATATATTCAGCCATCACTTTAAACAAATGAAGCTCGGAACACTTGTCGGTAAAAGAACCTGGGGCGGAGTGATCGGAATCAATCCGCGCCTTGCATTAGCTGACGGAACAGTAACCACTCAGCCTGAATATGCATCTTACATGAATGATGTGGGATGGAAGGTTGAGAATTACGGGACTGATCCTGATGTTGAAATTGACATTTCTCCGCAGGATTATGCTAAAGGAAAAGATCCTCAGATAGATAAGGCAATTGAGATAGCTCTTGATCAGCTGAGAAAAAATCCTGTTGAGATGCCCGACTTCAAAGACAGACCAAAGCTTCCGCTTCCGGTATTTGAGATCAGCACCAGCACCAACGGGAACGGTAAGGCTCGTGTATATGAGAAAGTTAAGAATTAAAATCACGAATTTAGTATTAAGTATTAAACTAAGGCTCAGGAATTAGAAATAAGAAATCATTTTGTAACCTCGCAAGTCTTTAGCTTGTGAGGTTTAATTTTTCGTGACGATATAATAATCCAGGGAGTTATTACCAAAAATTTACAACTTAAATTTTTAATCAGATTAAACAATAAAATAAATGCAGGAATTAAAAACCGGTGATATAGTAATGCTGAAATCGGGTGGTCCGAAAATGACCATTCAAAGATTTCTTGGCGATGCAAAAGAAGTTTCAGGCAGGGTTCAGGATGAAGCCCTGAAAATAATGAAGGGTAACAAATCGGGAGACGTTATCTGCCAGTGGTTTGACGGGAATATTTCTAAGAATGATATTTTTCCGGTTGATTCGCTGGAGATGCAGGGACAGTAATTTTTTATTGCTGCTTGTTTATCATCTTCAATTTTAAATTACCAATAGTATCTTTTGGTCTTTCATTAACATAAGATTTTACAATAGATAAAAAAAATTAATAATCATACTTTATAAGCAAAATTAAATTAACCACCATGAAAAAGCTAATACCCGTAATATTTTTTTTCACCATATTCTTATCGGTTTCATTTTGCCAGGAAGATGAACATGAATCGAGTGAAAGTATCTTACAACGCGAGCATTTTATCAATGAAAGACGTGCAGGCGGTCCCGGAAAAACAGTTGCACCGAATGCATATGAAAAAGCTGTAACAGAAAAACTGCGGCTTCCCGAAGACAGGAGTCTTCCCAATAGTCCGACCTCAGTTACCAGCTGGCAAACTGTAACACCATCAGGAATGTTTTACCAGGTTACAAATAATAATTATATTTCAGGACGAACGAACAGTATCGCATTTCACCCAAGCAATCCGAATATATTTTATATTGCTGCAGCTCAGGGTGGTGTCTGGAAAACAACAGACGCCGGATTGAACTGGACAGTACTGACTGACAATCTCGGTTCCATCTCAAGCGGTGATATTGCCATCGATCCTTCGAATCCTAATATACTCTATTATGGTACAGGTGAGCTGAACTATTCCGGAGATTCACAGTATGGAGACGGAATTTATAAATCTACGAATGCAGGATTAAGCTGGATTAAAATTGCGACGACCCTGCAGGTTGGTACCTACACCGGGAAAATAATTGTAGATCCGACCAATTCAAATAATGTTTATTGTGCCGGCAATGCCGGAATATATAAATCAACAGATGCCGGTTTAAGCTGGTCGAATGTAAATAGTGTCAATTCATCTTCACTTGTTATGAATCCGGCTGATCCTACTATGCTTTATTGTTCTTCAGGTTCAGGATCAAGTCTGATATACAAGTCAACTAACTCCGGATTGAACTGGATATTGCTTACAAACGGATTAACAACATCAAACGGCAGAAGAACACAGCTTGCTATTTCACGTGATGATCCGGATTATCTTTATGCAAGCATCGCCTCTTCAAGCGGTGCTCTGCTTGGACTCTACAGGACAACCGATGCCGGTGATAACTGGACACTGCAAAATTCTTCCACAAATTATATGAGCTCTCAGGGGTGGTATGATAATGCAGTCACAGTAATTCCGGGAAATCCGGAAGGTGTTGTTGTTGCCGGATTAGATGTATATGTCTCGACTAACGGCGGGGTAACGTTAACAAAAAAATCCACGTGGTCAACGAATAATCCTTCAAACTTTTCGCATGCTGATGTACATTACCTGACATATAACGATTCGGTTTTATATTGCTGTTCGGATGGAGGAATTTATAAATCTTCGGATAATGCAAACACATGGTCAGATCTTAATGAAAAAATTTCCACTCTTCAGTTTGAAAGTGCGGATTATGATCCGTATGATCCTATCAAAATATACGGCGGATGCCAGGATAATAATAAACAAACAACAACTAATAACGGCGTCGTATGGATACAAAGAACAACCGGGGACGGAGGATATACTGTAGTTGATCCGGTAAATACAAATTATGTTTATGGTCAGTATGTAAACGGCTCAATACAACGATCGGCTAATTCGGGTGTGACCTTTACAAATATTACACCAAGCGGTTCTACCGGCGGATTATTTTACAATCCATATGAAATGGCTCCGGGAGATCACAATACAGTGGTTTTTGGAAGAGCAGATGTATGGAAAACTACAGCGGTGCAAACAAGCTCTACATCCAGCGGATGGATACAGATCGCAACAGCCGGAGTAATCGGAGGAAACGTTTCTTCAATTGGCATCAGCAGTATAAACACTGATAAAATTTATATAGGAACCAGTAACGGAAAAATTCACATGACAACAAACAACGGCGTCAACTGGACAGCTGCAACCGGATTTCCTTATGTATCAGATCTTTGGGTTGATTTCGCTGATGATGATATTTGTTATGCTACTACAGGCGGCAATGTTGCCGATAAGCATGTTTATAAAACTACCAATGGCGGAGTCAACTGGATCAGCATTACTACGAATCTTCCTAACATAGGAGTAAATTCGATTGCAATAAGACAAACCTCGCCAAAGATGATCTTTGTTGGTTCAGACCTCGGAGTATTCCAATCAACAAATGAAGGAGCGAGCTGGGTCACATTCAATACAGGATTTCCTAATGTTGAAGTGTATGATCTTAAGTACAAGGAAGGTCCGAAGTTACTTCTAGCGGCAACTCACGGGCGGGGATGTTTTATGTTTGATATCAGTCTAATAGTAAGTGTCCAAAATCAAAACGGTATTCCGGAAAAATTTTCTTTATCACAGAATTATCCAAATCCTTTTAATCCGTCTACTAAAATAAGTTATGAAATACCGCTCTCAGGTAATGGCGCAACTGCAGTCAGTCTTAAAATTTTCAATGCTTTGGGCAATGAAGTTGCAACGCTTGTTGACACGAAACAAAATGCAGGAAGGTATGAAATTGATTTTAATGCATCAAGACTTTCAAGCGGAGTCTATTTCTATAAGCTTATAGCGGGAGACAATATTGCATCAAAGAGTATGCTTCTGATAAAATGATTTTATAACATTAATAATCTGTAATGATCAGAGCCGGGATTAGAAATAATTCCGGCTTTAATTTTATTAATCAGAAATTACTAGATAACTCAATAGAGAAAAAAGTTTAACTGCAATTTGTGAATAGTTAGGTCAGATACGAAAAGAACCTATAGCAACAGTAAATTTTATAGATTATAAAAATTGAAAGCATTATGTTCTAATAAATAACATTTCCAATGCGAGAATTTTTCCTCCTGATTTTCTTCTGTTTATTTAATTTGAATTCTTTTTCATTCGGAGAAGAAAAAGATCCCGCGTTTTTAAATTTTTCCGATGTTCATTTCGATCCCTTCTATGATACTACACTGGTAAAATTGCTTAAGAGATCCGGTTATAAAAAATGGGAAAAGATCTTTCTATCCTCGCACTTAAAAAAATTAAGCAGTTACGGTAATGATTCGAACTACCCTCTTTTTAAATCATCCCTCGAAGATATGAAAGCCAGAATTCCAGACCCGGAAATTATTATTATTACCGGTGATTTTATGTCGCATAATTTTAACAAAACTTTTGAAAGGTATACAGGCACCAGCAGTAAAAATTCGTTAAGTTCTTTTATAATGAAAACCATTGGCTTTACACAGTTCATGATAACAAAGTATTTTCCGTCGTCTCAGATATTTGTTACGGTCGGAAATGATGATGCAGACTGCGGAAATTATATGATTGAGCCGGGAGGAAAATTTATCAAAGAGTTCTATAAACTTTGGAGTCCATACATAAACCGGAAAGAACGAATGAGATCATTCAATTACACTTTTAAAACCGGAGCATATGGTATAGCAGATATCCGCCAAAGCAGCAAAAATAAAATGATCATTCTCAATACAATATTTTTTTCTGTTAATTATAAAAATCTCTGCGGAGATACTTTGACTGATCCCGGTGCAGAAGAGCTGACATGGTTCAGGAAGACTCTTGAGAGTTGCCGGTCAGCGGGATTTAAAGCCTGGCTGTCATTTCACATTCCTCCCGGAATTGATATTTACAGTACAATTCATGCAAAGGGGAACTGCGAAGAGAAAATTTTCCCTGCATGGAAACAAAAATATAATGATGCGTTTCTGAAAACAATAAAAGATTATTCCGATGTTATAACTGCTTCTTTCGGAGGGCATTTTCACCGTGATGCATTCAGAGTTATTTATAATATTAATGATCCTGTGTCATTCATTCATTTAACTCCTTCCATCAGTCCGGTTTATGGAAATAATCCCGCATATCATATTTTTGTATTTAATAAATTTGACTATGAGCTGTTGAATTACGAGACATATTATTTAAAAGATCTCACAACTGATTCCGCACACTGGTCATTTGAATATGATTTTAAAAGCAGTTTCAATCAGGACATGATCACTCCGCGATCGTTAAACAACGTAAACAGTTTTATATTATCTGATACAACATTCAGAGCAAAATATATCCGGTATTATTCGGCTCATAATGAGGAGTCGTATTCCGGTGATTATGCTGAGTGGTATTACAACTGGTGCGGTATAGGTCACTTGGAAAAACAGGATTATGCAAATTGCCTCTGCAGTGATTCTGCTTCAGTAAAGTAATGATCAGTCACCATATTTTCACAAGATAAAACCAAATCGCGGATGACACTGAATGAGAGGAAAGGACCGGATTTTTTATTTAAAGAACCATAGTACAGGTTAAATCCTTAATTATGCAGTCTACGTTCTGATAATTTTGTTTTGAGTTATTTCAACTATTTAAATTTCTTCATTAAGTCTTAGTGATAAAAAATTTATATTGTACGAGCCGTTAATATTTTCCTTTTTCTTATAACCATATTAACCAGAAATACTTGCCAGATCAGTCTCTAAAAAATGCAGAGAAAAAGCTTGCTGCGGAAGCAGCAGTAGAATATATTAAGAACGGAATGATAATAGGACTTGGCTCCGGATCAACAGTTTATTTTACAATAAAAAAAATTGGTACTCTAGTCAGGCAGGGATTGAAAATAAATGCCGTTTCAACCTCCGGTTCAACAACCGATCTTGCACGGGCTGAAGGAATAAATTTAATTTCTATTGATGAAGCAGGGGAAATAGATCTTACGATAGATGGTGCAGATGAAGTAGAAAAAAATTCTCTTAACGGGATCAAAGGCGGGGGCGGCGCTTTGCTTTTTGAAAAAATAGTTGCGCTTTCATCAAAGAAAAATATCTGGGCGGTTGACTCTGATAAATTAGTGGAGAAGCTGGGGAAGTTTCCTGTGCCCGTGGAAGTTATTCCATTCGGATGCGAAAGGGTGTTTAAAATTTTCGAAAAAAAAAACTTAAGACCGGTAGTCAGAAGAAAAGGTGACAGCAGATATCTGACAGACAGTGGAAATTATATATTTGATCTGCATAGCGGAGATATCAGCAATGCTGAGAATCTGAACAAGGAGATCAAACTTATCAATGGAGTCATTGAGACGGGATTGTTTATTGGTATTGCTGATGAAATAATATTGGCAAGACACGATAAAGTGGAGATCCTGAAGAAATAGATTTATCCACGACATTTGTGTTGGGCTAAGAATCCGTTTTAACAGTTCCGGCTTCTGTAAAAAATAAATAATTGAATTAATAAACCGATGAGAAAAGAAAGCTTCGAATTTCTGGAAAAATATATTAACAATCCTTCTCCCACCGGATATGAATATAACGGCCAGAGAATATGGCTGGACTATATTACTCCTTATATTGATACCTATATATCCGATACATACGGAACAATGGTTGGTGTAATAAATCCAGATGAAAACTATAAAGTTGTTATTGAAGCACATGCTGACGAAATATCATGGTATGTGAATTATATAACAGATGAGGGATACATTTATGTGATAAGGAACGGCGGGTCGGATCATCAGATTGCACCTTCTAAGCGCGTAAACATTCATACAAAGAAAGGTATTGTTAAAGCTGTCTTTGGCTGGCCTGCGATCCATGTCCGCGATAAAAAAAAGGAAGAGCATGCATCCCTGGAAAATATTATTCTTGACTGCGGTTGTAAGAATAAAAAAGAGGTTGGAGAACTCGGAGTTCATGTAGGCTCTGTCATAACTTATGAAGATTCATTAATGGTGCTGAATAATACTTTCTATGTCGGACGGGCTCTTGATAACCGTGTCGGAGGTTTTATGATCGCGGAAGTTGCACGATTGCTTAAAGAAAAAAAGAATAAACTGGGTTTCGGATTATATATTGTCAATTCAGTGCAGGAAGAAATAGGGTTAAGGGGAGCAGAAATGATCTCCAGAAAAATAAAGCCTGATGTTGCCATTATTACTGATGTAACACATGATACTCAGTCACCATTATATAAAAAAGAAAAGCTCGGAGATATTGCATGTGGTAAAGGTCCGACACTTACTTATGGACCGGAGATACAGAACAACCTGCTTGAAATGGTGATCGCTACGGCAAGAAAAAAAAAGATCCCGATCCAGCTGGAAGCTTCATCAAGTCATTCCGGTACCGATACTGAAGCATTTGCATATTCTGCAGAGGGAGTGGCATCAGCTCTGATCTCTCTTCCGCTCAAATATATGCACACAACAGTTGAGACTGTTCATATGGAGGATGTTGATAATGTTATAAAGCTAATGTATGAATTTTTAATTCAGCTCAAAACCGGGTATGATTTCAGATATATAAAATAATTCATATTTATATATTAGATTTAGGTTGACAGGCATTGGAAATGATTGGCATTTCAAAAAATAAATTTAAAATTTAAAATGAAAATCAAAGGTTCAAAGATACTGATCACCGGAGGTAATTCAGGTATTGGTAAGGCTGCTGCTAAGCTCTTGTCTGAAAACGGAGCAAGTGTTGGAATTACGGGAAGAGATAAAACCAGGCTTGAGAAATCGGCTAAAGAAATAAATGCCCTGGCAATTCATACAGATGTTTCTAAAGAAAATGATATCGAGCTGACTTATAAAATATTTCTGGAAAAATTCGGAGGTCTTGACTGCCTTATAAATAATGCAGGCATCGGTGAATTTCCCACACTTGAAGAATTGACCCTCGATGCATTTATGAAAGTTTATTCGGTTAATGTATTCGGTGCAGCAATGATGGCAAAGAAAGCAGCCGGAATCTTTAAAAAACAAAATCATGGTAACATAATAAATATTGCGTCAACTGCTTCACTCAAAGGCTTTGCCCGCGGTACGATTTATTCATCATCTAAATTTGCATTGCGAAGCATGACAGAGTGCTGGCAGGCTGAGCTCCGGCCGTTTAATATCCGCGTAATGCAGGTAAATCCAAGTGAAGTTACAACAGCTTTTGGAAGTAAGGAAAGAACGGAAAGGGATGAAGTCGCAAACAAGCTTACCAGCGATGAAATTGCTTTTACGATTATGTCAATGCTCGAAATGGATGACAGGGGAATGATACCGGAAGTTACTGTATGGGCGAGCAATCCGTTTGAGAAGAAGTAAAACTCAATCCGGATGGATTTATTAATTTTAAAACGTAAGGTCTAAGAACACGACAAAAAATAGAACGCTGATGACGCGGAATAAACCGAAAGAGCCGGATTTTTTAAAAGTTTATAAAAAAATTAGTAAAATACAATCCTAACGATAAGAATTAAATTAGTAATTTAGTAACCATTAAAAGTTTTTTTAAACTATCGGCGAGCATCCGTTAAATCGGCGTTATCCGCGTTCTAAAAAACATTGCCGTGTACCAAGGACGAGACGAACGTAAGGTTAAGAAATAACAGTAAGATGTTTCAATCAAAAAAAATTAAATTATTTTTGTGACTTCATATCTTCATTGTACAATTGCTTCCGGCTCCCAGAAACTCTGTGGCATTCTTCCATAATAATTTTTCTTTCGACGCAGAACCTAATTGAATCATGGACTCTATTAACTTTCCGGGGTGATGCTCACCAAGCGGAAAAGGATAATCGGAACCCAAAACTATTTTGTCCTCCCCCACAACCTCTATCAGATATTTCAAAGCAATTTCATCATGCACAAGTGAATCGAGATAAAATTTCCCAAGGTATTCTCTTGGATTAATTTTATTATCAACTGCAACCAGATCAGGTCTGACTTTAAAGCCATGTTCGATCCTTCCGATCGTAAAAGGGAATGAACCTCCGCCATGGGAGAAGCATACTTTTAAACTTTTCAAACGCTCGAATACACCACCGAAGATCATGGAGCAAATCGCAAGTGAAGTTTCTGCAGGCATGCCGACGAGCCATGGAAGCCAATACTTAGGCATCTTTTCTTTGCCCATCATATCCCATGGATGAACAAATACAGACGCTCCTAATTCCTGTGCAGCCTCAAATACTTGGAATAAATTTTCATTATCGAGATTCCATTCGTTGACGTGTGAGCCGATCTCTATACCTTTTAGATTCAGATCTTTGACGCATCTCTCCATTTCTTTAATTGCAAGATCAGGTGACTGCATTGGGATTGTACCGAGTCCCATGAACCTGTCCGGGAAATCACGAACAACTCCGGCGATGTGATCGTTTAAATATTTTGAAAGGTCGAGTGTGTCCTCTGGCTTTGCCCAATAGCTGAACATCACTGGCACTGTAGACAAAACCTGCATGTCTACGTTTGAATGGTTACAGTCTTTAATTCTTTCACCTGCATCCCAGCAGTTGCTTTCAATTTCCCGGAAGAACTTATTATCAATAAGCATTTTTGCACAGCAGGGCTTATAATGATCCAGCTTAACCCAGCCTCCATAACCGTATTTCTTTTTTAAGTCAGGCCAGTTTTCGGGGAGAATGTGTGTGTGAATATCTATCTTCAAATTAGTTACGAATTACGAGTTACGAATTACGAGTTTTTTTAAAAGTTATTTGAATCTTTCACAAAAATTTTAAGAAGTTCATAACATTCTACAATAAATGAATTGAATAAAACTTGACTCATTAGACCTGAATCTTTTAAAAGTCTTAACCAATAGTTTGTTTCTAGCGCTTCCTTATAAGCAATAGATATTTTATTGAGAAAATCTTTTATTGATTGTCCACCCAAAGCTTCTTCAACATTAGCACCAATTGCTGTCCCGCTTAATAATATTTGTTTTGATAACTGATACTCTTTCTTTCATTTCTAAGAAATAAATATAATTAATTACTCTTAATGCAAACTTATAGCTTTTATTTTGAATAATACTTTCTTCCATAATATCGTCTCCTTATTGAATCGGTTTCTAAAAACTTTGACATAAATTCGAAATTCGTAACTAGTAATTTGAAATTATTTCTTCTCCGGTGCTTCCATCACTGTTCCGCATTTTTTACAGGTTCTTTTGTC
>JBDTWU010000036.1:0-10023 GCA_040006535.1 bacterium
GAGCAGAGTTAATTATCTTTATCCGGAAGCTATAAATTCAATTTACTTTCTTGATTCTTTAATCGGATTAGCAGGCTGTACAGGAGGTGTCTTGGTGAAAACATCAGACGGCGGTATTTCATGGACACAGCTTGCAACAACATTCAATTCCGGTAATTTCAATTCAATCAGATTTAATGGGGAAACCGGATTTATAATTTTGGACATTGACAATATTCAAATTTTGCTGAGATCATCTGACAGTGGAATGAATTGGGCGGAAACTTATTCTGACACTTTGGTAAAGTTAACTTCAATAAATATTACCGGTCCGAATGTTTTTGTTACGGGAACAAACGGAAGAATACTAAAATCATTTGATAATGGAATAAACTGGGTCTCGAACAAAGGCAATGTACAGAGGGGTTTTTCCTACATTAAATTTTTGAATGAAAATACAGGAATAGCTGCAGATTGGGGTTCAAACTATCCGACATTTAAAATGTATGGAACTACAACGGGCGGACAAAACTGGTTTGTTCGTGGTAATGTGACAAATGTAAACAGCATTTTTTCAATTGAATTTGTTGATATGAATACCGGATATATGGTGGGCGGCAACAGTAATTTATATGCTAAGATTTATAAGACAACAAACTGTGGTGTTGTGTGGAATGAACTTGCTTTTCCTGCAAACGAAACAATTGCGGACGTAGATTTTATAAATGCTGAGACCGGAATTGTCTGCGGTGGTGGCGGGTTAATTGCAAGAACAACAAACGGAGCTCTTTCATGGGAAGTGACAAACAGGGGAGGACCGGATTGGAATGGAGCTATTTGTTTTGCTGATCTAAGTAATTGTTTTTCGGCCAATTCAGCTGGAACAATATATAAGTCAAGTAATGCAGGAGCCAGTTGGATCATAGCTTCAACTGTTGGGACTTCTATCGATGAAATTAATTTTGTTAATAGTCTGACCGGATTTATCGCAGCAAGTAACGGTGTATATAGGACAACTGATGGAGGATATAGCTGGACTAATATTTCAGGAGCAGGAACGTACCATGATTTAAAATTTTATGATTCAAATACAGGCTTCGTTTCCGCTTATAATGGTAGATTAGCACGGACAACAAATTCAGGTCAAAGTTGGATTGATGAGTCCTATATTTCCCCCGGACTGAATTACAATTCTTTCTGTTTTATAAATTCCGAAGTTGTATATATGCTTGGAAGCAACAATCTTTTTAAAACAACAAACGGTGGAGTGCTAACAAATTATATTGGAAGCGAATCTCAGACCGCGCAATCTTTCAGACTTTTTCAGAATTATCCAAATCCTTTTAATCCCTCCACCAAAATTATGTATGAAATCCCAAGAAGCAGTTTTGTATCCATTAAAGTTTTTGATAATCTGGGAAAGGAATTGAAAGAACTAGTGTATGAATTCAAACGTCAAGGGATCTTTGAAGTAACATTCGACGGAAATAACTTACCGAGTGGAATTTACTATTGCAGATTGGAATGTTTTGATCAGAACAAAAGTAGTAACAGTTTAATTCAGGTACAGAAGATGATTTTAATTAAATAAATTTATTACACATTGTCAGAATTGCAGTTATTGAATTTTTTAAATTAAATTCAAGTATGATAAAAATAATTAATATTTAATAACAACTCACATGTTCGAATTTCAATCTCCTAAGACAGATTCACAGTTCGAAAAAAATTTCGAACAGATAAAGCCGCTGATGAATGATACTCAGGCGTATTATGAAAGCTCGCGCTGTCTTTTTTGTTATGATGCTCCGTGTATTAAGGCATGCCCCACAAGCATTGATATTCCTTTATTTATCAGACAGATAAACTCAGGCAATTCCATTGGTGCAGCGAAAACAATTTATGATTCAAATTATTTCGGAAATGCCTGCGGCAAGGTATGCCCGACAGAAGTATTATGCGAGGGTGCATGTGTATATAATCTGCAGGAAGTAAAACCGATTGAGATCGGCCGGCTGCAGACCTATGCCACTACAAAAGTTATAAAGGATAATATAAAGCTTTATAAAACCGGAAAGCCCAGCGGAAAAAAAGTCGCAGTGATCGGCTCGGGTCCGGCAGGTATTTCCTGTGCGTGTGAGCTTAGAATGCTGGGTTATGAAGTCGATATTTTTGAAGCGAAGGAACTTCCTTCCGGTCTTACTCTTTACGGTGTCGCTCCTTATAAAATTACAAATTCAGAAGCTATCAGTGAAATTGATTACCTCCAGGATCAATTCGGTTTCAATGTGAAATATAGTTCTCCCGTAAAATCAAAAGAAGAATTCGAGGAGCTGGAAAAAGAATATGATGCTATATTCCTGGGAATCGGACTTGGTGAAACAACATCTATTAACATTCAGGGAGAAGAATTGGAAAATTGCATTGGTGCAGTTGAATTTATTTCCGATCTGAGAATAAATAAGCATAGAGTCAACATCGGAAAAAAAGTTATCGTTCTTGGCGGCGGGAATACTGCCATGGATGCGGCTTCGGAGTCAGCAAGAATGGGGGCTCGAGAAGTTATACTTGCATACCGCAGATCAAGAAATGAAATGGGAGCTTATGATTTCGAATACGAACTTGCAAAGAGTGTTGGAGTGGAAGGAATGTTTAATGTTTCACCTTTGGAAATTACTGGCAACGGGAAAGTTCAGGGTGTTAAATTTATTCAGACTAAAATTAACGATGGGAAACTTGAAAATATTTCCGGAAGTGAATTCACCGAAGAATGTGATATGGTGATCAAAGCCACCGGTCAGTCAAAGCAGATTGATATGCTGAAAAACATTTCCGGACTTAAGCTTGATGATAAGGGAAAAATTATTGCTGATTCAAAAACTTATCAGACTGATAATCCGAAATACTTTGCTGCCGGAGATGCATACAATGGAGGCGTGGAAGTTGTCAATGCAGTAGCTGAATCTAAGTCAGCTGCAAGAGGAATTCATTTGTATTTGGAAAGTGCAAACTTATCTCGACTTAAGTCATAATAAAATCCGTTAAAATATTTTTTAAAACTATTAAAATTTATGCCCGATATATCAGTTAACTTTGCCGGAATCAAATCACCTAATCCATTCTGGCTTGCGTCAGCCCCGCCTACTAACTCGGGTTACCAGGTTATGAAAGCATTTGAAGCAGGCTGGGGCGGAGCAGTATGGAAAACTCTCGGAGTGCCGATAGTAAATGTTTCAAGCAGATACGGAAGCATAAATTATCGTGACAGCCGCATGGTCGGTTTTAACAATATTGAATTAATTACAGACAGACCGCTCAAAGATAATCTCAGAGAGATTGAGGAAGTAAAAAAATATTTTCCGGATCATGCTGTAATTGCGTCACTAATGGTTGAATCAAAAAAAGAGTGGCATCAGATAGTTAAAGATGTAGAGAATGCAGGCGCAGATGGCATTGAGCTGAATTTTGGGTGTCCTCACGGAATGTGTGAGAGAGGAATGGGCTCGGCAGTTGGTCAGGAGCCTGAAGTATTGAAATTGATTGTATCATGGGTAAAAGAAGTTGCAACAATTCCTGTGATAGTTAAGCTTACACCGAATATTTCCGATATCACCGATCCGGGAATTGCAGCGAGACAGGGTGGCGGTGATGCAATATCTTTAATAAATACTATTCAGAGCATCGTTGGAGTTGATATTGATAATTTTGTTCCTTATCCTGTTGTAGATGGAAAGAGCACCAACGGGGGTTATTGCGGGCCTGCTGTAAAGCCAATTGCTATGAACATGGTTAAGAATTGTGCGCAGCATCCGGATATAAATTTACCAATTTCAGGAATAGGCGGTATTGAGAACTGGCGGGATGCAGTTGAATTTATTTTACTCGGAGCATCCACAGTGCAGGTATGCACAGCTGTAATGCATTACGGTTTTGGAATAATCCGTGAGATGATCCCCGGACTAGAAAGATATATGATTGAAAAAGGATTCAATACTATTGATGAAATGGTTGGTAAAGCTCTTCCGAATGTAATGACATGGGAAAATCTGAATCTCGATTATAAAATTATTGCAGAGATTCATGAAGAAAAATGTATCGGATGCCAGTTGTGTTACATAGCCTGCGAAGACGGAGCCCATCAGGCAATAGGAATTTCGGGCAATGGCACACGTGTCCCGTATATCATTGAAGAAAATTGTGTCGGATGTAATTTATGTTCTTTAATTTGTCCGGTAGAAGGCTGCATTGTTATGATCCGCAAAGATGACGGTAAAATTGCGGAGACCTGGAAGGAAAGAACTGAAAAAGATAAAATTCCAACTACATTCGATGATGACAGGGCAGGAGGTATTCATCACTGGATCCCTGATCCGGTAACGGCTCTGAAGAAAAGATAGTGTTACAAAAGTTGAAATAAACTTCAAGTAATGTTATCATAACTCGTAATTCATAACTCGTATTTTAAAAAAAGTAAATATCAGGACAATAAATTGATTCTATCAATTGATGAGTTAAAGGAAAGATTTAAAAATATAAAATTAATTGTATCGGATATTGACGGTACTTTGGTTTCCAATAACAATAAGATTAGTGAACAAACAGTTGATCTTGTAAAAAAAATCTCGCAAAAAAATATTCATTTCTCTCTGGCATCTCAAAGAGTACATTCCTCAATAGTACCTATTGCAAAAGAATTAAATATTAACATTCCCTTTATATCACTTAACGGCACGCTGATCCAGGACATCGAAGGAAAAGTGGTTTTGAGCAAATCCGTTATAGAGAAAAAATATGTCGAGAAGGCTCTTCGTCTGGCGCAGGCACATTACATTAAAATTGCATTGTGCTATAACGACGGGATCGTTTATACGGAAGACAATTCAGTCATAAAAGACTTTATGACGCGCTTTGGCACTACATACACGCTTGTCAAATCTTATGATGATTATAAGGACAGTGTTCTCGAAATAATAATGTCAGGTAATGACAGGAAGATCATGAGAACTATTCTGAATAAGATGCGCCCTCCTTTCGGCTTTTATCTCAAACTAAAATATTTCCGGTCGCAATCATACGAAGGTGTTTACAATCTTGAGATCTTAAAGAAAGGAATTAATAAAAAGACAGGACTGAAAATACTTACCAAACATCTTAACATTCAGAAAAATCAGGTCATGGTGTTTGGAGACTGGTATAACGACAGAGACCTTTTTCAGTTCGGCGGAACAAACATCGCCCTTGAAAACGCTGTAGATGAATTAAAAGATATGGCTGATTATGTAACTGATAAGTCAAATGATGAAGACGGCATAGGCCATTTTCTGAAAATATTTTATGATACAATAAAATAATTTTTTTGAAAATCACTGCATATGATATAGTTGCAAAGTTCTATGACAAAGTAATTGGCAGACATGATGATCTTCAGGATTATACATTAAAAAAAATAAAACAATATAATAAAAAAGCCGGATCGCTTTTAGAGCTTGGATGCGGAACGGGAGAAAATCTTAAGAACCTTCAATCGAAATTTGAAATTACCGGCATTGACATTTCAGATAAGATGCTTAAGATCGCAAAGAAAAAGATCCCCGGAGGCAAGTTTTACAGAGGCGATATCAGAAGTTTTAAACTAAGAAAAAAGTTTGATGTAATAATTTGCTTGTATGATACTGTAAATCACCTGACACTATTCAGTGAGTTGAAAAAGCTCTTTGCAAATGTTAAAGAGCATCTGAATGAAAGCGGTATCTTTATATTTGATATTAACACGATCTATAAGCTCAATAATCTTTCGGAAATATCACCTCTGGTATATAAGTTCGATAAGAACTTTCTGATAGTTGAAGTAAGAAAACTTTCATTAAATATCTTTAACTGGACTCTGAAAATATTTGAATATAAAATCAATAATAATTACAAGCTGCATGAAGTAAATATTAAAGAAGCAGTTTATGATTTAAGCAGGATTGAAACTGAGCTTAAGAAAACATTTGTTTTATTGAACGTTGAAACAGAAGATCATAAGAAAATAAATAATTCTACTGAACGGGTTTTTTTTGTTTGTAAAAGACGCGAGACGCTAGATGCTTATACGCTAGATGCGAGACGTGAAACGTCAAATGTCAAACGTCAAACGTCAAATGTCAAATGTCAAACGTCAAACGTCAAATGTCAAACGTCAAATGTCAAACTCTACTTGCGGAGCGGGAGAGAAGTAATACGTGAAATGATTCGTAACTCATAATTCGTAACTCATAATTTGTAACTCGTAATTTGTAATTTGTAATTTGTAATTTCCAATACTCAATACCAAATACTCTTATGAAAAAAATAGTCGAGTGTGTCCCTAATATTTCTGAAGGCAGGGATGAGAATATTATAAATGCCTGCGCTGATGCTGTCAGAAAAGTAAGCGGTGTAACTTTGCTTGATGCAGATCCCGGAAAATCTACTAACCGGACTGTATTTACTTTTGTTGGCGAGCCAGAGTCAATTGTTGAAGCAGCGTTTCAGTTCACAAAAACGGCATACGAATTAATTGATATGACAAAACATTCGGGTGAACATCCCCGAATGGGTGCAGTAGATGTAGTTCCATTTGTTCCCGTTGCGAATGTAACAACTGAAGAATGTGTTGAGTGTGCGAAGGAATATGGCCGAAGAGTCGGGGAAGAGCTTGGTGTTCCTGTTTATCTTTATGAAGAAGCTTCAGACAATCCTGAGAGAAAAATGCTGAGGCAGATACGTTCAGGGGAATATGAAGGCATTAAAAATAAAATTTATAAGCCTGAGTGGAAGCCTGACTTTGGTCCTCAGGAATTTATTCCGAAATCAGGAGCAACAGTTACCGGATCAAGATTTTTTTTAATCGCTTATAATGTAAATATACTCGGCACGAAAGAACAAGCTCATCGCATCGCTCTGAATATTCGTGAACAGGGAAGAAGTGAAAATGAACCCGGCAAGCTTAAAGCAGTGAAAGGCATCGGCTGGTATGTGGATGAATACAATATGTCACAGGTATCTATTAATCTTGATAATTACCGGATCACGCCTCCGCATATTGCATTTGAGGAATGCGTTAAGGATGCAAAGGAAATGAATATTGCGGTTTGCGGAAGCGAACTGGTCGGACTGATACCGCTCGAAGCAATGATGATGGCAGCAGAATATTATATCCGGAAAGAAAATTTATTTATACTTGACGAAAGACAAAAGATACGGCTGGCAATTGACCGCCTGGGGCTTTCGTCTGTTTCCGAATTTAATCCCGATAAAAGAATAATTGAATATATGATCAGTGAAGAATCAAATGAACCGCTCGCTTCATTGACAGTGAGAAATTTTATTGAACTGGTTGGTGCCAGAAATTCTGCCCCGGGCGGAGGAAGTGTTTCGGCATTGATTGCTGCATTAGGCGCTGCGCTCGGTGCTATGGTTGGATGGATGAGCTTTGGAAATAAAAAATTTGAGCATCTTGATGCGGCAATGAGAAAATTAATTGCTCCTCTTGATAGCAAAATGAAAGACCTCATTCCCCTTATTGATGCTGACACAAATGCATTTAATGATTACATGATGGCAATGAAGCTGCCAAAGAAAACTGAGGAAGAGCAAAAATTAAGAAAAGAAAAAATGCAGCAAGGTCTGAAGAAAGCTGTATCTGTTCCTTTATCAGTGATGAGGGTTTCTGATTCATGCTGGGAATGGATGATCGGAATGGCAAAGGTTGGAAACATTGCTTCAAAGAGCGATCTTGAAGTGAGCGCAAAGTCACTGGAGACAGGTATCTGGGGTGCATTTAAAAATGTTGAAATAAATCTGCCCGGTATAGAAGATGAAGAGCATAAGAAGAAGATTTTTGATGAGGCGAATATTATTTTGAAAAACGCCGGGAAGAATTTAAAGGAAGTTTGTGATGTGCTGGGAAAGAGATGATCCTTAACCTGAATTAAAGAATGACTATAATGACCCGAATTAAAGAAGGACTTCGAATGAAAATGAATTAAAGAAATTTAAGTTGAGACAATTATGTGCTTAATTTGGAGAAGTTAATTTATTTTTGAAAATAGATTTTACAGTTCTGATATGAGATGTATGCTATCCGATCCCGAATTTGCCTGTAAAATATTTTATGGAGTAACCTTGCTGACAAAGCTGTTTGAATTATTATAAGCAATCAATATATCAGTGAGATTAGTAAAATTATCTCCGTTCAGATCAGTATTAATATAACCGTTGAAAAAATTTGCTGCATTGTTAGATATTAAAATAATATCGGTTAAATTTAATGAGCCGTCCTGATTCACTTCCCCGCTGAATATCGCATATCTCAATCACACTATCGCAGCGATAGATTCCTCGAAAGCTTTTCTGGATTCAAACGGCAGGGCAGCCATTCGGCTGAATGTTAAAATCAATGGACACTGACGTTCTTAATAAATTATTCGTTAAACAAAAAATGAGAGTCATCAGCACTTAGAGATTGATCACCACCTTTTCGCAGACTCGGTACTCTTCGGACTATAACGCAATTATAAAAATATTATTAAATAAAAACGAGAGTCAATAGCAGTAAAGCAATTAACTCTCGTTTGTAAAAACAAAGTATAGACCTAGTTACGGCCTTTTTTCAGAAACAAATAAAGAAGCATTGTTAAAGACAATTGTAATATCAGATAGATTAGCAACATTATCCCCTGTTACATCTGTAATAATATATCCTGTTGAAAAGGATGCGGCAGCATTAACTACAGCCGTAATGTCGCTTAGATTCACAGCTCCGTCACGTGTTATATCACCGGAAAAAATTGTCCATTCAGATCCTTTAAGTTTCAGGTTGTCTCCAAAGGCGGCAGAAGCTGCAGCTGTAAAATCATATGCAAGTTCATTTCCTGTAAATGTCACAGGCATTGCACTCCAGGTATTAATCGAATTTCTATGTGTTGCTTCCAGATAATAGTTTACACCACTAGCTGCATTAAGAAATCTGAAATATCCTTTTCCAAGTGAATCCAGTACTGATACAGCCGAATCAACAACTGCGAACGGTGTTGTTGCATTTCTTAAATATACACGAACAGTATCTTTCACCATCGTGCTGCCATTATAAAATCCTTCGATAAGTGCGGAGAGATTTAATGTCGGATAATCAATATCAGAATTAAATCTTATTGTCGAGAAATTTCCCTGAACACCTAAAGTGCCTGCAGAATCCCCGGTCCAGGTAGCGCTGAACAAAGTTCCGTACCCGGCGGTTGATGTACCGGTTGCTTCGACAGAACGTGAAGTTCCGATAAAGCCTGTGTGTCTTATCTCAACGAGGAGATGACCACCTGTGTAGAAATATGGCCTGTTGAATGTGATATCAGGACCAAAGGAATTTGGCAGGTAGCTGTTAGCTGGTATTGTCAAAGGACCGGTTCTGACCTGAATTTGCGGCCCGACAACATTATTTGCAAAAGTGAAACTTCTGTTTGCAGGAGCCACACTCTCGCTAAGGTTAATTGTATAGTTATTGAATAATACGTCAGCCGTCGGCCAGGAAGTTGTTGCTGTAGCAGTCGATCGGAAATTAAAACCTTTAATGTCGCGACCTATCAGATTTGTAAGCTGACTTTTATTTATTAACATCTGATAAGTTCTGTCACTGTTAGCTAAAGGTCCCAGAAAGCTGCTCGTCGCCTGAGTAACTGCGTTTACATTCGGGACAACGACAGTCTGAATACTATCCGAAACACCATTTGAAAAAGAATACCCCGGAGCTAGACTAAAAGATTGTAAAAAGATAATTGCGAAACAGTAAGCAGTGAAAATAGTTTTCATTTAATTCTCCTTAATTTAGATTATTTAATTTATTTATAATTTTAAAAAAATTAACAATATTAGTATGTAAAAACAATACCAGTATGTAAAAACAATAACTAAATCCGCGCGTCCATTTTCTCTGAAAGTTATCCCCCTCCTGTTTTTAAGAGGGGGCAGGGGGGTGGTTGGCACTCTCTCTCTTGTTGCCTTAAGTATCGGTGGTTGCTTCTACCT
>JBDTWU010000037.1:0-8988 GCA_040006535.1 bacterium
ATTGTGTTCATCATGGAGATACCGGATAAACTTTCCGGTAGTCCTGTCATATTTATTTAACCCTCCGTTGTAAGTTCCGATCCACAGGTTTCCGCTTTTTTCTTCAAAAATGGAAATTACATCATCGTTCGATAAGGAATTTGTATCAAGCGGATCATACCTGAATGTTTTGTAATTTATGCCATCGTATCTGACAAGACCGAACATTGTGCCGAGCCACAGAAAACCTTTGCTGTCCTGGAAAATACTGTAGATGAGATTACCGGATACACCCTGTTCGAGCGCAACGTTCTCCGATTTAAGATTGCTCCGTGCAATTGAAGTAACAGGTATAATTATAATAAGGAGTAGAAATGAAATGAGAAATTTTTTCATAACAAAAGTTATGAATATTAACTTTTTAATTCAATCTCATATATATGAGATATGAAAAAATTAAAATTAAAATTTTATAATTTCTCATTCATATTCCGCAAGCTACGCACAGCTTACATCAGGCTCCACTTATAGAAGCGGGACGGGCGTGCGGATGCTGAGAGATCAGCATGGAAAGGTTGTTAGGAGTAATAGAATCATACTAAAACACGGAGGTTTAGTCACCTTTGTCTTCTTCAAGATCTTCATGATTGTCACCTCCAAGACTGTAATAATTATTCTCTTCATCCTCTTCTCCGATATTTTCCTGTTCATCATCCAGCTCCGATCCGGGAACATCCAGGTCATCACCGGTTTTTATAAAGTTAAAATCTTTTTCATTAGGTTTATCCGGATTGGGATTAGGCGGCTTTATCTTGGTCGGATCATCCGGATCTATCTCAGGCATCTCTTTATCAGTTTTGTAAATGTCTTCACTATCAGGATAAGAAGGATAACCCGGCAGGTCTTCTCCGGAGCCCGTAGGATTTTTTTTATTCTCTTTGCTTTTCATGGTTTAATAATTTGATTTATGTTAATCTATTATACTTCATTACAAGTCCCATTGTAAGACAAATTTTTTCATACAAAATCTTACATCAAAAAAATTCATAGTCCCTTTTTATATAAACTCACATTTACTAAATTGACAGCTACTTAAAAGAACTTCAAAAATTTGTTTAAAAAAATATTGATAGCCAACCGGGGTGAGATAGCTCTCAGAATTATCTCTACCGCCAAAGAGATGGGTATAAAAACAGTAGCCGTTTATTCGGACTTTGATAAGTATTCACTGTTCACGAAAATGGCAGATGAAGCTTATCACATCGGCGAATCACCTTCTTCAAAAAGTTATTTACTTGCTGATAAAATAATTGAAGCAGCGAAGAGATCCGGTGCTGAAGCAATTCATCCGGGATACGGATTTCTTTCTGAGAGAGGATTCTTTGCAAAGATGTGTGAAGAAAATGGGATTAAATTCATCGGTCCTGATCATAAGGCAATTGAGCTTTTGGGAAGCAAGACAGAAGCGAAGACCCTTGCAATAAAAAATAATGTACCTGTTGTACCGGGAACACAGAAGCCGCTGCATGATCTTTCACAAATAAAAAATATTGCAAAGGATATCGGCTATCCCGTGCTTATCAAAGCATCTGCCGGAGGTGGTGGAAAAGGAATGCGTGTTGTCAATTGTGAAGATGAAATAGAAAGCGCTCTGAGAACGGCGCAAAGTGAAGCCGCTTCATCCTTTGGTGACGACAGCGTATTCATCGAAAAATATATTGAGTCGCCGCGGCATATTGAATTTCAGATACTTGCCGATGAATACGGCAATGTTGTGCATCTCGGAGAAAGAGAATGTTCAATGCAAAGACGCCATCAAAAGCTTATCGAGGAGACGCCTTCTGTAATAATGAATGACGATCTCAGAAAGGAAATGGGAGAGTGTGCAAAAAGAATTATCAAAGCAGCTGCTTACTCTAATGCAGGAACTGTAGAGTTCATTGTGGATGAAAACCACAAATTCTATTTTCTCGAAGTTAATACAAGATTGCAGGTCGAACATCCCGTTACTGAAATGTCAACCGGATTGGATCTTGTAAGAGAGCAGCTGAAGATTGCATCCGGTGAATGGCTTTCATTCAGACAGGAAGATATTCAGTTTAAAGGTCATACGATAGAATGCAGAATCTGCGCCGAAGATCCTGAAAATAATTTTATGCCGTCAAGCGGAAAGATCAATTACATGAATAAGTTTCTTGGGAACGGGATGCGAGAAGACTCCGGTATAGAACAGGGTGATGAAATTTCTATTTATTATGACCCGATGATTTCAAAATTAATTTCTCACGGAGCCGACCGGAATATGGCAGCCGAAAAGATGAAAAGAGCTTTGAGTGAATATAAAATTGAAGGGATTAAAACCAATATTTCATTTTTGCTGGATCTGATTGACAGCGAAGAGTTCAGGGAAGGAAATTATCATACACAATTTATAGAAAAGGAATTTTTAACCAGACGAGAGGAACAAACTTCAGTCGATCCGGATATAATAGCTGCATTGTCTATTGCAGGTGTCCTGTTCAAAGTAAATAAAAAGCCCGGACTGGTTTTCAACGGCAAATCAGATAGTAACAATGGAAGCAGATGGATAAATCAAAGATCGGAAAATTACAGGTGAAGAAATATCTGACCTATATAAACAATCAGGAATTAAAAAATGATGTTGAGATGCATGACGACGGTGAAGCCTCTCTTAATGGAAAATTATATAATTATGAATATAAATTTATCGGTGATAATGTGCTTATTTTAAGGGTGGCAAATAAAAATTATTTTCTGACGGCAGAATATAATGAAGACAATGAATCGGTGAAAATAAATTATGATTCGCAGCAATATACTGTAATATGCAGGAGTGAGCTTGATCAGCTCCTCGACAATCTTACCAGCAATAAAAGCAAGAGCAGGTTTAAGAAAGAGATCAAATCACCGATGCCTGGAATTATCAAGTCCCTGAATGTAAAGCCTGGCCAGCATGTTAAAAAAGACGATGTCATGCTCGTCCTCGAGGCAATGAAAATGGAGAATGAGATCAAGGCACATGAGGACTGCGTAATCAGAAACGTCAATATCAATGTAACCAGCTCGGTAGAAAAAAACGAACTGTTAATAACATTAGAGTAATAATTTAAATAATATTTTTTTAAAATTAAATTTTACATTTAATTTGTTTTTAGCCTTTGCATCTTTAATGGCGGCGGTTGTACCGATGTTCATCTATCTATTAATCATATGGTTTCTCGACAGGTATGAAAGAGAGCCATTTTGGTTTGTCCTGCTAAATTTTATCTGGGGTGCAACCGGGGCAATATTCCTTGGAATAATCGGAAGTATAATCTTCCAGATTCCTCTTAATGAAGTTATAAACGCAGTATCAGACAGTGATCCGAGCGAGCTTGTGAATTTATCAGGAGCAGTCATAACAGCGCCGCTTGTTGAAGAATTTACTAAAGGAGTCTTCCTTTTGATAATTTCAATGAGTAAGAAATTCGACGGAGGAGTGGACGGAGCGGTGCTCGGAGGAGCAATAGGTCTTGGATTCGGCATGACAGAAAATTTTATGTATTTTCTTTCCTATGGAACGACACCGGTTGCATGGCTTATGCTGGTAATTATCCGGACATTCTTTTCAGCTGTGATGCATTGTCTTTCCACAGCAACCTTTGGATCATTTCTCGGATATGCAAAATTCAAACCTCTCATTTATAAAATAATTTTAGTGCCCACAGGATTTTTTCTTGCTGTGTTCCTGCACTTTGCATGGAATCTTTCAGTAAGCTTTGAGGATACAACTTTATACGGATTTTTGTTTTTAATAATGTATCTGTTTGTAACGTTTGCAATATTTCAGATCTCCTTATACTTCGAGGGGAAAACAATTTTAAAGGAGCTTCAGGATGAAGCCAGTCTAGGATTTATTCCTGCGGATCATCTTAACCATCTGCCATACATTTCAAGAAGGTACAGGTACGGCTGGTGCCCGGCCGGAGTCGATCAAAAAAATTATGTAAAAACAGTCACTACACTGGCTCTGAGAAAAAATCAGTATAGGAATACTAAAGGAAATATGCAGCAAAGCTATCTGAGAGATATAGAGAATTTAAGGTATAAGGTTCAGATGATGTTCTATAATGCAAGGATACAATATAATAATCAGATAAACCGTTAGTTAACATTTTTAAATCAGATCACCAATCATATCGAATATTGTCACAGCATTTCAATTTATTTCGGGGCTGATATTCAGATTAAATTTGAAAGACTTCCGAAATGCCAAATTTTTTAATTGGTAACAGAGAATTATAAAATATTTTTTAATAAATAAAAATTTATTAATAGTATGTCCCTTTTAGATTAGTATGCGGGGGATTATTGAAAATATCAGGGGAAGCGAGTATGTCAGAAATGTTTCAGTACTTGCTTCAGGGACAATCATTGTTCAGGTAATTTCAACTCTAATATCTCCTGTACTTTCACGCCTTTACACTCCGGATGATTACGGAACGCTTGCGCTTTTCACTTCATGCATAAGCGTATTAACAGTAATAGGAAGCTTCCGTTATGAGCTAGCCATCCTGATCCCGAAAAAATATTTTGAGGCTGAACTGATCTTTAAATTATCCCTTGTAATAACCTTTCTTGTTTCGATCGTTGTGCTTTTAGTCACGACAGCATTCAATCAAAACATCACTGCCATACTTGGAAATGAAAATTTAAGCTTATGGCTGTATTTTATAGCGCCGGTCTTTCTTGCTGCAGGAATCACGCAGTCTTTTACATACTGGTTCAATAGAAACAAAAACTATAAAATAATTTCCGGTGTACGGATTTATCAGTCTTCCATAAACTCAGGCCTGTCGCTTATTCTGGGACTTTTGAAATTTAATGCCTTTGGATTAATATTAAGCCTGATAATTTCACAAATAACTTCCTCTCTATACTTATTAAAAAAATCCTTATTCAGGTTCAATCTGAATTCGTTTAATTTTTTTAAATTAAAATCTGTAGGAAAGCAATACAGGGAGTTTCCGTTACTTAGCCTGCCAAGTGCATTGCTGGATACAGTTTCAATTAACGCAATAATTTTTCTTCTTAGTTATTTTTTTTCCGAATCAGTAACGGGAGCTTACTCATTCGCATTGAGAATATTATCGATACCTGCGATTGTAATAGGTTCGGCTATGGGGCAGGTCTTTTTTCAAAAAATATCCGAAGCATACGGCAATAATGAAAAAATTACCGGATTAATTTTGAAGTTATGGAAAGTGCTGTTTCTGATTGGCATACTTCCCACAGTAGTTTTATTCTTTTTTGGAAAAGAATTATTTACATTTGTCTTTGGAGCCAATTGGGCGGAGGCCGGGAATATAAGCAAGTATTTATGCATTCTTACTTTTTTTATGTTCATCAGTTCTCCGACAAGCAGTGCAATGATAGTTTTGAGAAAGCAAAAAATTCTACTTTTTGTTAACATAGCAGCTTTCATTTACCGTCCGCTGGCTTTATTCTGGGGCTATTCAATAAATAGTTATCTGAAAGGAATACTTCTCTATATTATTCTGGAAATAATACAGATACTCTGTGTCAATTTTTTATTATTAAAAAGTGCAAGAGAAGCAGATTTAAAAAAAGAATAATTATATGAAACTGATGATGAATTTTATTATATGAATGTATTTATAATACCGTCATGGTATCCGGACAGCAGAAATCCAATTGATGGAATATTCATTAAGGAGCAGGTCGCTGCACTAGCAAAAACATTTCCTGAGCATAATTTTATAGTTTCACACTGTGAGAATTTTTATTTCAGCCTGACATCAATAAGTAAATCATCCAGAACTTTTAAGGATTTTCTTAAAGCTAAAACATTTACAAAAAAATATGAACCTAATTTAATTGAATACAACAAACCGGCTGTTACTTGGACCGGTAAGCTGCGCGGTGAAATAAATAATATTATTAAAGCACATACCCAGCATTTTTTGAAAGCCCGTAATGAATTCGGGCACATTGATATCATACACGCTCATGTTTCTTATACAGGCGGATTTTCAGCAATGAAGCTTAAGGAGAAATTTAATGTGCCGTATATCATTACTGAACATATGGCACCTTTTCCTTTCGATAATTTCATTAATAAAGAAAAATTATCGGATAAAATTTCTGCACCCATTAAGGCAGCAGATCGTGTTATAGCTGCAAGCAAATTTCAGGCAGAAAAAATACATTCATTCGGATTTAAAAAGCCCGTTGTAATTCCCAACATGGTGAATGAAAATTTATTTTATCCTCCCCTCACTCAATTGAATAACAACAGAATTAAATTTCTCACAGTAACAACTTTCATTGAGAGAAAAGGAATTGAAGAGCTGATGGAAAGCATTCTTAAAACTTTAAGGCAGGGATTCAACGGTGAATTTGTCATTGCCGGCACAGGATATTTAGAAAACTATATTAAGGATTTTATTAATAAAAATAAATTATCTGACAGAGTTTTGTTATTTTTAAATCCTAAACGTGAAGCGGTAATAAAGTTGTTTCGTGAATGTGATGTTTTTATATTACCAAGCAGGCTTGACTCGTTTGGTATTGTGTACGTAGAAGCGCTGGCGTGCGGTAAGCCGGTGATAGCAACTGACTGCGGCGGTCCGTCAGATTTTGTAAATAAGGAAAACGGGCTGATGGTTGAAACAGGGAATATTGATCAGATCTCCGAAGCAATTACACTTATGGCCACAAATATTCATAAGTATGACCCGTTAAAAATAAGAAAGTTTTTTATGAGCCGGTTTTCGGGGAAAGTTGTATGTTCACAAATTGTTTCTCTGTATGAAGAGATAACGCGACAAAAAAAATAATTAACCAGTTATATCCGGAAGATTATAATTTATTTAAAATAATTTACCCAGCATCTGCCAAGCCCGAATGAACAGGAAAAAGATCTTAATTATTTCTCTGACAGATCAGAACAGCGATCCAAGAGTAGTAAGGCAGATCAATTGTCTGAAAGATAATTATGATATTTACTGCTGCGGTGTTTCCAATAATATTATTCCGGAAAATAATTTCTACCCGGTTATTGTAAAGCCGAATACGCTGTTTAGAAAAATTGTGATAGGCTCATTAAAGATGTTCAGATCCTATACCGCGGCGGAAAATTATATCCTTGATAAAAAGATTGAAATAAATTTTAATAATAAAAATATCCGGTTTGATTTGATAATAGCAAACGATATGGATACAATACCCATAGCATTCAGATTGTTCAGCTCAGAAAAAGTGCTGGCGGATTTTCATGAGTATGCACCGGAAGAATTTGAAGACAAATTATACTGGAAATTAATTCATAAGAATTACATTTATTTTCAGTGCAGGAAATATTTCCCATTGCTGAACGGTTCAACTACAGTGTGCAAAAGCATAGCTGATGAGTATAATAAGAACTTTGGTATTATACCTGAAGTAATTACAAACGCTGCGGAATACATTGACCTTAAACCCATCCCTCTGAATGAAAATATGAAGATCATTCATCACGGCGCAGCGATAAGCTCCAGAAAAATTGAAATTATGATCCAAACAGCAAAGCTTCTCGATAAAAGATTTACATTTGATCTGATGCTCATACCCAACGAGACCGCATATTATAACAGCTTAAAGGAAATGATAAGAGACAATGAGAATATCAAAATTATAGAACCTGTAAGCTTTAATGAAATAATTCCATTTTGTAATTCCTATGACATTGGATTATTCATACTTCCGCATGTAAATCTTAATTACCGGTATGCGCTTCCGAATAAATTTTTTGAATTTGTACAATCACGGCTTGCAATAGTTACAGGTCCATCTGTTGAAATGGCAGATTATATTTCCGAATACAAACTGGGAATTTCTACCAGGAGCTTTAATCCTGAAGAAATCGCTGATGAGATAAACGGACTGACAACAGAACAGATCCGGTTATTTAAAGAAAATTCTCATAAGCATGCAAAGGAATTATCTTCGGAAAAGAATATGATAATTTTAAATAATTTAGTAAGTAAACTTCTAACACAACAATAAATGTGCGGAATCTGCGGAATAGTTTCGGCAGTAAGAAATCTAGAGTTTGATATTATCAGAAACATGAATGATACGATCGCACACAGAGGGCCTGATGACGAAGGCTTTCTCGCTTATAATTCAGCATCAGGAAATCTCCTGGAAATAAACAGAAATAACTTAAATACAGGTGAGGTCAGCAATAAAGATCACAATTTATTTTTCGGACACCGGCGGCTATCAATCATTGATACTTCAGAATGCGGGCACCAACCGTACAAAGATCCCGAAGGTAAATATTTTATGGTTTATAACGGTGAGATCTACAATTATATCGAGCTCAGAGAATCGCTTGTCCGGAAAGGTTACAAATTCAGATCACACTCCGATACTGAAGTGCTTTTGTATTTATTTATAGAATATAAGGAAGAATGCCTGAAAATGCTGAACGGCATGTGGTCTTTCGTAATTCTCGATATACAGACTAATACATTATTCGGCTCACGTGACAGGTTTGGTGTCAAGCCATTTTATTATTTTCTGGATAAGAACTATTTTATATTTTCTTCAGAAATAAAATCGCTTATCAAAGCGCCCCAGATCTCCAGAGAAATAAATAAAGAGGCAGCTTTTGATTTTCTTATGAACGGCAGAATACTTGATGATTACTCGACCTGTTTCAAAAATATAGTTGAGCTTGAACCTTCTTCTTATTTTAAATTAGATCTTAACAAATTTGTTTTTAATGTTCAGAAATATTATAAGCTTGATTACAATTCTCAATATGAAAAATTTGATGAAGCAAAATCAAAGGTCTACGTTCAGAATATTCGGGAAAAAATATTTGAAGCTGTTGATCTGAGATTAAGATCCGATGTAAAGGTCGGCTCATGCCTCAGCGGCGGTATTGACAGCTCTTCGATCGTATGTATTATAAATTCTCTTTTGAAAGAAAA
This sequence comes from bacterium, assembly GCA_040006535.1. GTDB lineage: Bacteria > Bacteroidota > Ignavibacteria > Tepidaquicellales > Tepidaquicellaceae > JAGPCH01. Next base: position 8,982 of record JBDTWU010000037.1, read on the forward strand.
AAAGATC
>JBDTWU010000038.1:0-3972 GCA_040006535.1 bacterium
CCTCGACCTGCTTATTTTTAAGTGAAGCATTCATCAGGTAAGTTTTTCCGTCCTTCTTATAAACGTATCCGGTATGTGCCACATCAAGACCCTCAATTGCAGATGTGATCCCGACAATATCCCCTGTCTGAAGTTTGTCATAAACATTTGCAATATCTTCCACCGGAATATAGTAGAGTTCACGTGAATTGATCTGGCTCTCGACATCCTTAATAAGCGATAAATTATCCTCATCGCCTGCCAGCTGCTTGTAGGATTTTCTGTGGCTGGTCATAAAATTAATTACTTTTTGATAAGGTACTCCACCGATCTCTTTTGTAATATCTTTTACAATGCCTTTTTTCTCGTTATCATAGATCCAGTCGGTAAAATAGTGTAGCCGTGAGGAATATCCTGTATTTATACCGTTCCTGTATCTGATCTTTTCCAGTTCAGACTTATAATCTTCAAAGCTGGTTTTATTCTGTTTTATTAATCGTGAAAATACTAAGGCATTTTCAACAAATGTTACGCAATCAAATCCGGTAATTTTTATTACAACTTCTTCCGATTGTGAATTCTCATCCAGCGTCCCAGATACATAAGGAGTACTCATAAAAGTTTTCCCGACCTCAGCTATTAATTCATTAACAGGAAGCAGTTTTAAAGATGCATCAAACGACTTAAGCTTTTTTGCGCATTTCATTTTTTCATAATCATCTCCAGGATATTTTGCGGCAGAGATGCTCAGAGAAGAAAATAATACTAAATGAATAACTAATAAAACTCGACTAAATGGTAAGTTCATATTTTTAGATTTTAATTAATTTAAACATTATTAATTTTATTTTAAACGTAAATCAATTTGAATATAATTAAGATAAGAAATGCGAAGAAGTCCGATACGTTAGCAATTTTACGGCTGATGACAGAGCTTGCTGAATTTGAGAAACTTCTTCCTCCTGATTCAAAAGCAAAAAGGAGGCTGATCAGAGATGCTTTTTCTAAAAAACCGCCGTTCAGAATATTATTAGCAGAGGTTAATAAAAGTATTTACGGTTATGCTATTTATTTTTTCACTTATTCTTCTTTCCTTTCAAGAAAGACACTTTATCTTGAGGATATTTTCATATCTGAAAATTACAGAAATCAGGGTTTAGGTAAGTTGTTTTTTGAAAAATTAAGGTTTATTGCAAAGAGGAACAAATGCGGAAGGATGGAATGGGTGGTTCTTGAATGGAATATTGAGGCAATTAAATTTTATGAAAAACTTGGCGCTTCGCAGCTATCGGAATGGAAAACATACAGGATGAATTTTATAAATACCTAATACTTAATTCTTATTATTCTGAACATTAAACTAATAATGGTCTTATATTGTCAATAAAAAGCAATTGCAGAGTTACTCATTACAAAATATGGATGTAAATTTTATCTTTATATTTAAATTATATAATTCACATAATCAATTTGAATAAGATTAATTTAAATATAAATAGTCCGGATGAAGATCTTATCGGTTCATTCAATAGCGGCAACAAAAATGCATTCAATCTTATTGTAAGGAAGTATCAGAAAAAGGTTTACTGGACAGTGAGGAAAATGGTATTAGATCATGATGATGCAGATGATCTTACGCAGGAAGTTTTCATAAAGCTTTACAGGTCTCTGGGTGAATTCAGAGGTGAATCAAAATTATTTACATACATTTATAAAATTGCGATAAATTTTTCATTAAACCATCTGAATCGGAATAAAAAAATATTATCAAGAAAATCCGCGGTTGATAATGCACAATTGAGATCTTATGATAAAATTCCTGATGAAGAAATAAACTCCGTTGACAGGACAAAATTACTGGAAGAAGCTATCAGTACATTACCAGAACAGCAAAGAGCAGTATTCAACATGAGGTATTACGACAATCTGACATATGAAGAGATATCAGGAATAATGAATAAATCTGTCGGCGGGATGAAAGCGAATTACTTTCACGCAATAAAAAAAATTGAAAAGTTTTTAAAAGGAAATATTAAATTCGAAATTTTAGAAGTAAATTAAATAAGATAATCATGAAGCCAAACTACAATAAGGAGGATCTCTTTCACAACCTTCCTGACTATATCTCAAGAGAAATTAAGAATAATGAATTAATAAATGAGATAAAAAACGAAATTGAAATAAATCCTGAATTTAAGGATGAGTATGAGGATATGAAAAATACATTTAGATTTATTGATTCTGCTGAGCTTGAAGAACCAAACGAAAATTATTTTAATAATCTTTCCGTCAGGATAAATGAAAGGATTTTAAAAGAAAGGGATGAAACAATATGGGAAAAGATCGGTCTGTTCTGGAAAATATTGATACCTGCAGTTTCTATAATTATTATCGCAATACTTCTATTTAATTATTCCAAAAATAATACAATTAATAACAGAGTATCCGACAATACTATAAAGAAAGTTGAACCCCCTGAAAAGACCGAGGTTCCCCAACTCAATAAGAAAGGGCCGACTCAAAATGAAAATTATGTGATATCTGAGAAGCAGAACCCGGATCTTCAAAATACGGGAAAGAAAAATCATTCTCGTGAAAGATCAAGAAAGAATACCGGAGTAGTGAATGAAAAACCTGTGTTTGAAAGTTTTACTGATAATATAAATGATGAGAAAAATTATGAAATACCCTTTAAGACAAATTCAATTGTAGAATATGCTGATGATAATACAAGCATTGAACAGGAGGATGATGTAATGTATATAAGAGATTCAGAATATGAAGATTATAAAGACGAATTTTTAGATCTGACTCCGGCAGAACAAAATGAAATTTTGGAAAATTTAAGTAATTCACAAATATAAATTTAATTATTATGAGATTATTAAAAAATTATTTAGCGGCTGCAATTATATTTTCTGCCGGGTTTGCATTTGCGCAGATTGATAAGGACAGAAAGTCAATAAGTGACAGCATAGATTCTATAATGAAGCAAAAGATTGTCAGTAATTTAGACATGGATGATATTACAGCAGATAGATTTATCAGCGTATATAAAGAAAATAATAAAAATATCAGAAGTATCATGAAAGAAAAAAAAGAATTAATGGAATCTCTTGAGAACGATCCAAATGCCTCCGACATAGATTCGAAACTTGACAAATTATTACAATTAGAAACTGATGTACTGGATCAGAGAAAAAGTTTTTTCCGGGAATTAAAAACGTTTCTTACCTCTCAACAGATTGCCAAAAGCCTTGTGCTCAGAAAAAAGTTTGAAAAACAATTAAGGAAGGAAATTATGAATCACAGGGACGGGAAAAAGAAGAAAAAATTTGAAGGTGAAAATAATTAATTTGAGATGATTTACAATTGAAATTCCCAAGGGACTTCCTGTTATTTTAGCAAGAAATTGAATAAAAAGCCTTTCAAAGCTCTTCCATTATAAATCATTTCTAAGATCTGACAACACTTATTTTGTTTCTAAGGGAACTGGTTTTGTAACCGGCAAATTTTTTTCAGTCTGAACTTTATCACTTTTATAATGTTATTCCATTGATATTATAAGAGTATTTTTTTAGCTTACCGACTTATTTACCAAAATGTATAAAACATTACCGGAAAATATATTTTTACCAGAATTAGAAAAGAAAATGTTAGAGTTTTGGCAAAAAGATGACACTTTTGCCAAGAGTACCTCTTCTAAAGACGGAAAAAAAACGTTTGCATTTTATGAAGGACCACCCAGTGCTAATGGACATCCCGGAATTCATCACGTAATTTCCAGAACTGTAAAGGATCTTATGTGCAGATATAAATCAATGCAGGGCTACCTGGTTTACAGAAAAGCAGGTTGGGATACTCAAGGACTGCCTATAGAAGTGGAAGTTGAAAAAAAGCTTGGGATAAAATCTAAACGCGAAATTGCAGAGTATGGCGAAATAGAATTCAATCAGGCATGCAAAGATTCTGTTTTCACATACATAAAAGATT
>JBDTWU010000039.1:0-6540 GCA_040006535.1 bacterium
TTTGATGTTATTGGCATGGATTGCACTTCATGTGCAAAAAGTATTAAAACTTATCTGGAAAAACTGAACGGCATAGCAAACGCTGAAATAAATTACGCATCTGAAAGCGGCGAAGTTACTTACGACCCCGCATTAATATCCAGGGAAGTAATACAAAAAAATATAAAGAATCTGGGATATGATGTTTCAAGTGAAGATGAGGAATATGAAGCCGAGCAGCTGAGAAAGCAAAATTTTAAAAGCCAGAAGATTAAAATAATAGCTTCTGTCTTTCTTTCACTTATGATAATGGGAATGAGCATGAGAGAGCACATAAGTGTTCTTAATAAAATTAACATTCCTTTAAATATTTTTTTAATATTACTATTTATTTTTACATCTGTTGTTATTTTCTGGTGCGGGGATAAATTTCTTAAGGGCGCTTATACATCTTTAAAAAACAAGACTTCGGATATGAACACGCTTATTTCACTGGGAAGCCTGTCGTCTTATACATACAGCATAATAATTTCTGTAAACATAATTTTCAATCTCGGCATAAAAGCTCTTGCCGATTCAAAAGAAGTTTATTATGAAACTGCTGCAATGATAATTACTTTTTTACTAATCGGAAATTACCTTGAGGCATTGATGAAGTCCCGGACTCAAACATCAATAAAAAAACTTAAAGATTTGCAGTCTAAAATTGTAAATGTGATCAGAGACGGTAATGAATTTTTTATTCCTTTTAAAAAAGTAAAGCTGAATGATATTGTTCTTGTTAAGACAGGAGACAAAATACCTGTTGACGGGACGATCTCGGAAGGGTTTTGTGTTGTGGATGAAAGTGCCATGACCGGTGAAAGCCTGCCCGTAGAAAAGCGTTCGGGTGATTTTTTAATGAGCGGGACAATACTGAAAAATGGCTTTGTAAAACTGAAAGCAGAAAGAGTAGGAAAAGATACTTTACTATCCAGGATAATTACTCTGGTTAAAGATGCATCAAATAATAAGCCGAAGATCCAGAAGTTAGCAGACAGGATCTCCGCAGTGTTTGTTCCTGTAGTAATTTTAATTTCCATAATTACATTTTTCATATGGTATTTTATTGCCGGGGCTAAATTTGACCAGTCGCTTCTCTTCGCCGTATCCGTCCTTATTATTGCATGTCCGTGCGCTCTTGGACTTGCCTCCCCTATTGCTATTATTATCGGTGTCGGCAGAGCTGCTGAGCATGGAATACTGTTTAATAATGTAGATGCGATCGAGAACTTAATGAAGATCGATACGATATGCTTTGATAAGACCGGAACATTAACAACCGGTGAGATAAAAGTGAAGAATATATATGTGCTTAATATGATGTCCAAGAATGAATTAATGGAATATGCATACTCCGCTGAGAAATATTCAAGTCATCCGATTGCAAAATCAATTGTTAATTACGGAATAGATCATAACCTCAGACTTGAAAAAGATGTTAAAGATTTTAAAAATGAAACAGGTTTCGGTATAAGCGCTTTAGTGAATAACAAATCTGTAGCGATCGGAAATGAAAATTTCATAAGAAATAAAAATATTACTTTCTCTGATATATTATTTGAGTCAAATAAAAATAATTTATTCGTATGCATTAATAATAAAATAGAAGGTGTGATCGAGCTTGAGGATGAGATCAAGGAGAGTTCGGCTGATGTAATAAAGAATCTAAGATCACAGCACTTGGAAATATTTATGATCTCCGGTGATAATGAAGTTGCGGCAAAAAAAACTGCAAAACATCTGAACATAAAAAATTTTTCTTACAGAACCCTGCCGGAAGAAAAAGTAAATATAATTACAAAACTGCAGTCTGAGAATAAAATAGTTGCAATGGTGGGTGATGGCATCAATGATGCACCATCACTTTCTAAAGCCAACGTAGGTATTGCTATCGGAGCCGGACAGGATATTGCAATAGAATCTGCGGACGTGATTTTAGTGAAGGATGACCTTAGAAATATTCTCAGGTCAATAAGGATCTCCAAAAAAACAGTTGCAGTTATAAGGCAAAATTTCTTCTGGGCATTTTTTTACAATATTGTTGCAATTCCTTTTGCAGCGGGATTATTTGCACCATATGGACTTATCATTAGTCCTATTATAGCGGCAATGGTCATGGCATTCAGCGATGTCATTACAGTTATTGGAAATTCAATGAGATTGAAGTTTACAAATTTTGACAAATAAATCCGGAATAATAAATGTCTGCAGAAAAAGTTGACTTTAATAAGTATGCCGAGGATTATGAAGGAATTTTAGATAAAGACCTGAAAATTTTCGGTGAGGAAAGCGGGTACTTTGCGGAATATAAAGTAAAAATCGTTCACGAAACTTCTTCAATAATTCCAACTAATATACTTGAGTACGGTTGCGGAATCGGATTGAACCTTGGTTTTTTCAAAAAATATTTTCCTCAGTCTGAAATACATGGTTGTGATATCTCCCAAAAAAGCATTGAGATCGCTTCTTTAAGAAATAAGGAGATTGATTGTTTTATCATTGATGAGGAAACATTAAGGGACAGAAAAGAAAAGTATGATCTGATTTTTGTTTCATGTGTGTTTCATCACATAGCTCCGGCGCTTCGCAAGAATTCAATAAAGCAAATAAAAGATCTTTTAAAAAAAGGCGGTGCACTTTATATTTTTGAGCATAACCCTATTAATCCGGTAACTCAAAAAATTGTAAGGGAGTGTGTCTGGGATGAAGATGCCATATTGCTGGATATGAAAGAAACAATTTCACTTATGAAAGATGAGGATTTTGAAATTTCAGATAAAAAATATTATCTTTTTTTTCCTGCCCGTCTGAATTTTTTAAGACCTTTGGAAAAATTTTTAGGAATTGTACCGTTGGGAGGACAATATTTTGTCAAAGGATTAAAAAAATAGTTAATGATTCTTCATCGTCAGATTTTTGCGGTGAACTTTCCTGTATTCAAAAATTTCTTTAATGGTATTGAATATCACTGAGGGCCTGGCGCCTGTAGATATGCCGTCCACTCTGGGCAGATGCATAACTCCTATTTCAGTTGTAGTAAAGCCCTTCTCTTTTGCTTTTAACATTATTTCCGCATCAATGAATGCATCTACAGAATCAATATTGATTTCTTTGAATAATTTTGTGGGAAATATTTTAAATGCACAGTCAATATCCCAGTAGTGAATATCAAAAAGAAGTCTTAAGAGATAATTGTAACAGAGTGAAGTGAATTTTCTGTAGAGGGAATACTGTTTGTGCTTTCTGTAGCCGACAATTATATCACTGAATGGCAGCAATGCAACAAGTTTTTTCAGATCTTCCATTTCGAACTGGTTATCCCCGTCGGTATAAAATACATAGTCAAGCTTCGCACTGAGAAAACCATCCTTCAGAGTTGCACCATAACCCATATTTTTTTTATGGTGGATTACCCGGACCTTATCATATTTAACCGCCAGCTCATCAGCAACTTCTCCTGTTCTATCCGGACTTCCGTCTTCAATAATGATGACTTCATAATCTTTTAATTTTAATTCTTCCAGTACATCAATTGCCGACACCACAACTTTATCAATATTCTTTTCATCATAATATGCAGGAAAGAATACCGAGAGAGCTATGTTTGAGTTATCTGTCATTCATATTTTGTAAATATCTGAATACCTTTTTGATACCGTCTTCAATATTAGTTTGCGGTTCATATCCGAAGGTTTTTTTTACAAGCTCATTATCAAGAATGTTAACCGGCACATCAGAATACCTGCTTTCGGTATATTCCACCCGGGTTTTTCTGTCCGATATTAAATTAATAAGTTCTATAATATCATTTAAAGAATATCCTTTTCCTGAACTCAGATTGAAAACCTTTGATGATGTTTCTTTCTTTATTGATCCGGCAATAACTTTTACTGCATCCTTTATATAAATATAATCTCTTATCACGCTTCCATCACCCCATATGATAATTTTTTCTTCATGGATTGCTTTGTTAATGAAGACCGGTATTACTCCCTGAGATGCATATGGATTCTGTCTTTCACCGTATGGATTTGACAATCTGAAAACGAGGTAGTCAAGTCCGTAGATCCTTTCAAACAGGAACAAATATTCTTCAATGGCTTTCTTAATGATCCCGTATGAGCAGATCGGGTTTGAAAAATGATTTTCTTTTATTGGAATATTTTTGGGGATTCCATAAACTGTTCCTCCTGATGAAAGGAAAATAATTTTTTTGATTTTTCTGTCCACGCATTCCCTGAAAAGCATAAGTGAAGATATCAGATTTGTCTCAACATCATAAATCGGATTTTCATTAGAGGCTGCGGGAAGAGTAGAGCTCACCAGATGAAATACATAGTCCGAATCATTCAGGGAATTTCTAATATCAACTTCATTATTAAAATCTCCCTCAATAATTTTTACATCATCTGTAAAGTTAGATATATTTTTTTTTGAAAAACTGATCTTGTCAAATACGGTAACTTCATAATTATTTTTCAGCAGTTCCTCGCAAAGGTGAGAGCCTATGAAGCCGCCTCCTCCGTAAATTATACACTTCCCCTTCTTGGCCATGTTAATTTACTTTTTCAAATACGAATGAAGCAAATCTGCCGTCACTTGAGTTCACATTCTTTAGCAGTTTAAAATTCTGATCATTCTTAAGAGTTTCCAGCTGAACATCATTTTTCAGGTCCTTTGGTCTGTAGCTGTAATGTGAATCCCAGATAACCAAATCCCCCTTCTTTGCAGTTTTAATATTTTCCGATATAAGCCTTTTGAAATTTTTGGAAGCAGCTCTGTAATGATTGTCACTGTAGAAAGGAATGAAAGTATGATTGTAAAATATATCCCTGCCATTGATATCAAGTGTGTTAATAAATTCCGAAGTTTGTTTTAGCGCAACATTCTCGGCAGAAAGTTTTTTAGGATTAAAACTTAAAAACAAACTTACCAGTGACAGGATCAGAAATGCTAAAGATAATTTATTCAGATAATTACCGGCAGGTTCTTTCTTCATCAAAGCTATTAAAGCAATTGAAGCAATTATTATAAAAAATTTCGTATAGTCTGATACATCTAAAAGTATAAAGCCGTCAGTGCTTTTTGAAAGAAAAGCAAGAGTAATAAATGCAAGCCCTCCTGTTAAAATATATGAGGTCTTTCTGAAGTAAGGCTTAGCCAGGTTGTTCAGGCCGATTGTTGCGAATACAGCTGCAATGGGTGAAATGTGCAGCAGATACCTCCAGTTGCCCGGATTCGCCCCGTCATTAAACATAGTCATAAGCTGAACTCCGAATATGGAAATGAAAATAATATAAAAGATTCCGTACTGCATTATATACTCTTTGAATTTTTTTGTATCTGACAAAAATCCAAAAAATCCTGATAAAAACAGGAGCAGAGTTACGGGGCCTACAATAAAAATATAAACTATGAAGTAGTGCGAAATTCCCTGTGACTTGTAATTGTATGAAGAAAGGGACTTCATTTCTGTTAACACAAAAAATAAATCCCCTGTTTTAATAAATCCCAACAGATTATATAAAACCGGAAAAACCGCTAAAGCAGCAATCGCTAAAAAGTTTTTCTTTTTATAAAATAAATAAGCAAATACCAGTATCAGAAGTGCTATCTCCTGGCGCACAGTAAATATATAACCGCACACAAGTGCCGCTATGAAATAATATTCTTTTTTATAAAGGATCAGTACAATCACCAATAATAATGATGTGAATATTTCAGCATAAGACCTGAATGAAAGATCAAAAAAGAGCGGCTGCATGCTCAGCAGCAGAGCTCCAAAGTAAGCATAGCTTATGTTATATACTTTTAAAAGCAGGTACGTGAAGTAAACAGTCAGTGAAGCGATAAATGCATTGAATATAAGTACTGCTTCATATCCAAACAGGGAAGGAATAACTGTAAATAACTTATACCCCGGCTTCGGAGAGTTTCCCAGGATTGCAAATGGATCCGTCCAGAACTGGATCATATTAATATACTGTGCCACTTCATCATCCTGATAAAATCCTACAGAATACTTACTGCTAATGTAATATACTGCAGTAAGGAGAGGTATGAGAAGCCAGAAATATTTATTTAATAATAAATTTTTATCAAAGGAGACTTCAACTGCAGATTGAGTCCTTTTATTGACTAATTTGTTGACTGAATGATCGGGATTTTTTTTTTTAATTTGCTTTTTTACCATAAAAATAGTTTTTAATATATTAATATAATTATCAAAATGAAATCAAATTAAAATTATAATCACACAACACCAATCACACCATACGTCAAAGCATTTTTATTCCCGAAAGCTTGCTGAGAAATTTAATTATATTATCATTTAATACCTTAAATTTTTAGTCATTAGAAATTAATATTTATTTTCTATAATTTTCCAACTCTGTCTAAAATATATTTATAAATTGTTTTTAATCTAATTACAATTGAAAAACATCAAATGTATTAAGGTTTTAAAAACAACCCGCCTGCGAAACAATGGCGTAAAGAATTTTAGTTTGAAAGCGTTAA
>JBDTWU010000040.1:0-9313 GCA_040006535.1 bacterium
ATCCTCTCAATCCCTTTCCCATAAAAGCTTACAATTTCCTGGAGGCATTCCTGAGCAATAATTTTTGACTTATCATCCGGTAAATTTTCCAGCTCCTCTATCAGCTCCTGAATTCGCTGGCTCTGGCGATTGAGTTCGGCTGAATCCGGATCATTGACCTTATCCGGGATGACTGCATTTTGCTGTGCAGGCTTTTCTTCAAGTGTATTTATCTGAATAATCCTGTCAGTTGTAATTTCATTCATAGAAATTTTATTTACTTGTATAAATATTTTTGAGAATGTCATCAACTAAATCTGCTGCTTTGTCAACTGCGGCGCTTACGGGTTCACTTAATCCTATTTGAAAATCATCGACAGAATCCGGCTCACATCCGATCAGCAATACTTTTGCAGGCCATGCACCAAGTCCTTTTACAAATCTTAATACCGTGACAGGATCCGCACCGTGAGGATCAATCAATCCGCCTTCTTCAAGGTCTGAGGAAATTTCTTTTTCATCCGGCTCAATAACATAAACAGTTCCGGGTGGCTCACCGCGTTTGGCTGCATCAATAAGTATAAGAGCATCGTAACCTTTTAAAAGATCGTAGGCAAGCTTTAAACCACCTGTACCAAAATCTTTTATTTCGACACCTTCCGGGTATTTCCTAGTAAGAATTTTTTTTATAACAGCTCCGCCGAAACCGTCATCCTGCATGAACATATTTCCCACTCCCGCTATCATCACACGCTTTCTGGCAGTAAGAGTTTTGGTTTCTCCTATGTGTTCATTGTCCGGTAAATAAAAATTGTTATTTTCCATAATTTTCATGTTCGATTTCTGATGGACTAAAAAACATGTAGCGCCCTAATTCCCTCTGCATATCCTGACCCGGATCATCATCCATTGTGACTGCTATATAAACTTTGTCTTCATAATCAGTATAGATTGTTTCTATTGTGGCTATCCTTCCGTTAAAAAGAATATCAGCTGCATCGGATCTTTTTTGCCCAAGCTTCAGACGTACTTTATTACCTTTACGGTATTCAATTCCATCAACTACTTTCAATTCTTCGCCGGGAGCATCCTCCATTAACCCTGTTGCTCTCATAAAACAATTAAATTTAAATTCTTAAATTTCTTTATTAGTAATTTCTTTCAAACCCCCGTGAAGATTGATCATCTCCCGGGGAGTTACCTGGCTTACTTTTTTTAGCATTGCTTCCAGTTTATCATCACTTTGAGCAATTCTTTTTTTCTCTTCATCCGAAAGAACACTTACATGGAGCAGCAGAGCTTCTTCAATTTCTGTGCTGTCAAAAAGATCACCCCGGCTCAGCGGATTGATCTTCGGGTAATCATAAATAATGATTGGAGATGAAAGCATTGTAGTATTGTTTTCGTCAATCAGCACAGGCCATGTATTAATATTTTCTGTTTCCGAAATTATATTCTTCCATTCTTCTGCCGGGTTTTGGGTGGAGATAAATTGACCGTTATTAGTCGATAAAACCATATGAGTGGAAAGAAAGGATTGGAGAAGTGCTTCATCACGGCTGATGGAGTCCGGATTTTCTAATTTTGTTTTATTAAAAACTCTGATGGTAACAATAAAAAAATTTTGATCACCATAAACCTTTGAAACTTCAATAAAAATTATACCATTAATGGAATGGGTCCGGCTTGACCGCCTTCCTGCGACTAATCCTTCCTGATCCTTAATTTCTTCATGCTCAATCTTTTCGTTAAATTTAAAAGAAAATTCCCTCATCCCATTTAATAACTCAGATACATACAATTCTTCAGTATTAATTTGCTGCTCTGTCGCCAGCCATCCGGATACAAATGTTTTATCATTCACCTCAAGATTATGAACCGGAATAAACCTGTCACCGTCAGTTTCCAGTTGGTCCTTGCTCTCAGAAATTTCAATTTTATTCAAATGCAGAAACCGGACACTTATATTAATCGATGGTTTATCATCTCCTTTGAAAACACATTGAGCTTGCATAAGCGAGTTAGCATGCGGATTACCGGCATTATAATCCTCAGGAAATATTACACCGATAGGAAACGGCTTTTGATTTTTTATTGCAGCTCTGTGATAAGGAAATAAAGAGTAACCTTCATAAAGAAGTGTCCTGGAAAGATTTTCAATTAAGGAATGTGTGTTTAATATTTTTACATTATCTGAATTCATGCGTTTTCCTTTTCAGTAATATTAATTTCTTTCAGAGTCTGATCAAGAATTGCCTCAACGCAGTCTTCCAATGTGAGAAATGTACTTCGCGCTTTATACTTGATGAGCCGGTCGTAAACATCCTTGCGTATTCTAAGCCACCTTCCATCCGGAAAGTGTGCTTCCATCATTTCCTCCCAGATTGAAGCGGGCATTTTATATTGCGCTTCCTTTTCCCAGGGTACTTGTGTGATTAGTAATTTATCATCGGGAGCTTTGTAAAATAATGTTCCGCTGAAAAGAAAAGCAAGCGGTATCTTGCCGTCCCTAACAGCATGAAAATATTTTCCCGCTGCAAGAGTTTGTTCTTCGGTACATGCAATTGATACTTTTATATTTGTTGAACCTGTGAACCTGGGAACAGGAATATTAACGATTATCCATTGTACACTATTCATAGTCTCTTCCCACCGTACCGGTTCACCAAATAACTCGTATAATTTTTCTTTCGTTTCCGTGTCATAGATTCTCTTATTGGGCTCAATTATAACCTGACATTTAATAGCGGCGGCATAGACCTCTTCTTCCTGTATACTGTTTGAGATCCTCAGATAGAAATCAATCGTAGGTATGGCGGCAAAAGGCTTTAGCTCTGCATTCACAATTTCAAAAGTCAGATCTGGCATGATGAGCGTTCACTTAATTCATCAAAGAATTTCCTTGTAGTAACTTTTGTTCCGCTGCCACCGAATAGACCCTGCCATGAATTTCGAATCATTCCTATTAATTTATAACAGCTGTCGATCGGTACAATATAGTATAAAGGAGAGCTGTCAATCCTGTTGATTAGCAATCCCTCGAGATCAGGAACGAGACTTTTTAAAACAGGATTTAACTGTTCAAGTTTTTCCCATGCTTCGAGCTTAAGTTTTGATTCTGTTGCACCGGTTGGTGCGGGGTAATAGGCAACGGTCCCTTTCCGCAATGAGCTGAAAACGAAGAACGCCATGTTTACAGGTATCATAAAATCAGACCACAGCTCATCTGACAACTGAAAATCATTTAGCCGGAGGAAGCGCTGAGGCAATGGTTTATAAACACCCACAACTGCCTGGACTACAGAACACAATTCGCAGGCACACATAAATTTTAATGATGTAAGGTCAACAAGATGCCGGTGATCCGGCGGTATTATCTTTCCGCAAAAATCACACTTCTCCGGTATAACTTGAGGTACAGGATCTGATATTCTTCGAAGTTTCGATATGAGTGAAGGAGAAATCATTGGCAATGTACCTGATCATTTTGAGTAATTGATAAACGGTAAAGCTATCATTAATTAATAGCCGGCTTGGGAATCAGTCGGCGATCTCAAAAATAATATAAATATTTTCTAAAATTTTCTCATCAATAATCAGGGGACATAAGTGCATCAAAATTTATTTTGTTGCAAAGAGGGTGATCAAATTATTTTTTCTAAAACGCAATGCTGACTGACTATCTTCCCTTACCAAAAGAAGCCAAAGCAGTCGGCGTATGAAGCTGTCTCAAAAGCTTGCCTTTACCCAAATACATATGAACTCCACACGGCAGGCATGGATCAAAACTTCTGACTGCTCTCATTATATCAATTCCTTTAAAATTATCAGGGCCGTTTTCCTCAAATATAGGAGTGTTCTGTACTGAATCCTCATAAGGACCTGGTGTTCCATATTGGTCGCGCGGACTTGCATTCCATGGGGTTGGAGGGAACATCTGGTAATTTGCTACCTTTCCGTCACGTATTGTCATGTGATGGGATAATACACCTCTTGCTGCTTCATGAAATCCACAGCTTACTGCTTCATCCGGTACTTTAAAAGGTGACCAGGTTTTTGTGCGTCCGGCATAAAGTTCTTCAAAAGCTTTTTCAAGACAATATAAACCTATTAATGCAGAATAAGTCTGATGGTAAGCTCTTGCACGATCTCTTTCTATGGCATTACTCCATTTTGGAATTTTCCAAATCTGTTTCATTTCCGGCATCCCCATTGTTTTGGGAAGATTAAATTCCAGAGAATCTCCTGTAGCTTTTACATAACCGAAATCCACTAAGCCTGCTTTCGCAGTCACCCATTGTCTCGCAAGAGGTCCTCCACCTGTGTCACAACATTCATAAACTCCGGTACGTTTATCAAACCATCGGGGTGAAGTTACCCAGCTATATTTATCTGAAAAATCCCGCTTACCGGGTTTTGGTCTTGTAGTTTTATTCCAGGGATGATTGCGGTCTACAGGATTTCCTAAAGGGTCATTCTTTACAAACATTTCTTCCTTATCCCAGCTTTCATAAAAAGAGCTTCCCAAAAGAATACGAATTCCCAGATTTATTTCTACAAGATCTGTAGTCAAAAGCTCATCGTTTATTATGACACCGGGAGTTATAAATTTTTTTCTTCCCCAATCTGTCATGTTTTTATAATTGTAATCACAATAATTCGGATCATCAAATGAGCCCCAGCATACCAGGTTTGTTTTCCTGTAGCCAACCATTTCATATCCGGGCAATGCATCATAAAAAAAATCATAGAGATCATCATGCATAGGCACTACCTTCTTGCAGTATTCAATATACTTCATCAATCTTGTATAATAATCTGTAAGAGTCTGATGTGTAATGGAAGTACTCACACCACCAGGCACTAGTGTAGATGGATGAGTATGGCGTCCTTCCATCAGACAAAACATTTCTCTTGTGTATCTGGAAACCTCAAGAGACTCCATGTAACATTTCCCTGTAAAAGGATTCAACGATGCCATTATATCTGCGATGGTTTTGTATCCATGTATATTTGCATATCTGGCTTCAGTTTTTCTAGCCTTTTCAAGTACACCCGGATTGGTTTCTTTCACCATTTGTTCGCAGAAATCAACATTGCACATATTGTCATTGAAGATAGCATGATCAAACATGTAATCGGCGGCTTCTCCTAAATTAAGAATATATTCACCAAGGTGTGGAGGTTTCACTCCGTAAGCCATATTCTGATTAAGTACGGAAGTAGTCATGTGATTATCTCCGCAGATACCACATATGCGGCTTGATATAAAATGAGTATCCCGCGGATCAATCCCCCTCATGAATATATCAAAACCACGAAAGACCATCGAAGTGCTGTAACATTCCTGCACGACCTTATTTGTGAAATCGATCTTGCAATGAATTCCCAAACTACCCACGATACGGGTAATAGGATCCCAGGACATTTCCTTTATAACTACTTTTGGTATACTTTGATTTACCATTGGTTTTGTAGCTACGTCAGTCATGATAATTATTCTTTAAATTCTTTAATGCCGGCGACTGTCAGCCAGAGTGAATTAGAAAGTTCTTTGATATCCGCTAAGGATTTTATTTCCCGGTTTGCGCCAATCGGGCTCGATATCTTTTTTCTTTTGTGTAATGCGGCGGAATGTTCTAAGAATTGGGCCAATTAAATATTTAGCGCCGTTAGAAGAAAATTTTCCACCAAATGGTTCATCCATAAATGGCATAAACTTGTCCGGAAAACCTGGCATCGTGCATGCCATGCAAATACCTCCGATATTAGGACAACCGCCGTATCCGTTTTGCCATCCGCGTCTGGGAACATTACAAAATACAACCGGACCGTAGCAACCTAATTTTACAAGGCAATGATAATCCCCATATTCATTTGCAAATAGTCCTTCCTCATAGAATGCACCTCTGTTACAATTTTCATGTGCGGTGCGGTTAAAAAGCCAGGTAGGCCGGAGAGCGTCATCTAAAGGAATCATAGGTGCCATGCCTGCAAGCTGGAAAACAAGATATAAAAGTGTTTCGGTTGTATTATCCGGTTGAGCAGGGCATCCTGGAATACACACAATGGGCAGACCTGCCTTGGATTTC
This sequence comes from bacterium, assembly GCA_040006535.1. Lineage (GTDB taxonomy): Bacteria > Bacteroidota > Ignavibacteria > Tepidaquicellales > Tepidaquicellaceae > JAGPCH01. Next base: position 6,072 of record JBDTWU010000040.1, read on the forward strand.
CATTTCCATCCCAAGTAATCGGGAAGACCCATTGCTCCTGTAGGATTATTTTTCATTGCAGGAATTCCGCCATAGGTTGCGCAAGTTCCTACCGCAACTACCGCCGCCGCTTTTGGCGCAAGTCTGTCGATCCATTCATTTGTTGTAATCGGCTGACCATTATGACCGCGTGTCCCCATTGCAGCCCAGTACCCACCGGTGTCTTTAATAGCTTCTTCATTTGGTACGGAACCCTCAAGTATAAGTACGAAAGGTTCTAACTCTCCCTTCTCTGCTTTATACCACCAGCTCATAAAATCATCACCGTTCTCGTAAGCTATAACGGGATTGTGAATATGAACTGTGGGCATTCCTGGTAAAGCGCCTAATGCAATATCTTCGAGGCTTGGATTTACGGCTCCTGTCATTGCAACGGAATCTCCGTCACAACTGAGTCCGGTGGTCATCCATATTATGTGGATGTCAGTGATTGGTTTTTTGTCCATGGCATTTCAAGATTATTTTTAATAAATAAAAATTCAACTCTCGGGGGGGTGCCAGTTTTTTTTTAAAACTTTAAAAATAAATTTATGATATATAAGGTATAAATTTGTGCATAAAATTATTTCGGTGGAGATATAAAAAGATCAAAACTAATTTTTCTTGAAAAGGTCTTTAATGAATTTCAAAATTTTTATCACGAATCCAATTTGTAAAAATTTTTTTATTATGATTAATTTACAAACCACGGAGTCGCAGTACAGTTGGTTAAAACGTAATACTGTCACTCAGGTGGCCGTCCCGAATAAACTTCGGGAAGTCTCGTCGATTCAGCAAAGATAAAGCACGTCCATTTTAAAACGGGTTTTTTTATTTTTTTTTATCGGAAAATATTGTACATATATTATTGAAAGTAAAAAAGATAAAAGTTACTTTGTTAGTTATACTTCCGGAAAAAATAAGAGAACAGGGAAAATAATTATCCTCATACTTCAAATTCGATTTGAAAAATTCTTAATCTCTTTTGGACTTCTAAGCTGTAAAATCCTAGCATAAGAATAGCCGTGCCAAACTACCCCTTTCACTTTCTTCCATTTAATAAACCGTTATAGCCTGAAATAATCAGCACTCTGAATGGTCTTTAACCCGGCTGCAGTTTTGCATTATTATCATTTGGTTTCACTTTTTGTTTTATCATTTATCTTTTTAATAGTAGAATAAATACCGTAAACTACCATTATGCTAATGAAAACATACACCCATACAGGAATATTTTTACCTGCTATTATAAGGTATAAATAAGCTGATACAAAAAAGAAGCCGGTTAATAAAACAGGAAGCACGATTGATTTTTTATTTCTAATGTTTTTAATTGTACGGGAAAGTGAGATAAAGAAAAATGGAATAGCGCCTAAATAGATACCTCCAAAGATGTATGGATTTACATTGTATTCTTCACCGAGTCTTAAAAACCATTCCTTAAATATTTCCCACCACTCCATTAGCTAAATATTTTATATGCGATTTGTAATATTTTTTTCAATAAGGTAGAAATACTTTTCTCCTTGTGCTTTACAATTAAATGTTGGTTAACCCTGGAAGCAACAGGATAAGGATATATTTTATTAAAAATGCTTTTTATTGATAGGCCTGATGTATTTGTCAAGATTAATTCCTGTATAAGTTCTCCGGCATTTGGCGAAACCATTGTGCCACCCAGAATTTTTTCTTTTTTAAATAGGCCTCCTTTACTTATGTAAAGAATGATTTTGGCATACTGATAATTATCTGTTATCGCCCTGTCATCACCTGAAAAATCCTGTTCCAATGTCAGAAAATTTATGTTACGATCTTTTAGCTGTTTTTCATTTAGTCCAAAGGTTGCTATTTCAGGGTCGGTAAAAGTAACCCACGACATGTGATCGTTGTTTAACTTTTTTTTTATGGGGGAAAGAAAATTATTAATTAATATACGGGCATGAAATTCGGCGGCATGGGAAAACATCAAATCGCCGGCAATATCCCCGCATACAAAAACATTTTTGTTGGTAGTTCGCAGATATTTATCGATAACGATTTTATTATCCTTAACGTTAATACCGGCATTTTGCAATTGCAATGATTTTATCGGCAACTCACGCCCTATACCGACAAAAACAGCATCAAAAGATAAATTTCTGATGCTTCCATCTTTCATTTTTAGGATTGCGTCATGGGGTGATGTGAAACTTTCAATATCAGTATTAAGCAAGCATTCAATTCCTTCCTGCATGAGTTGTGTTAAAAGAATTGCTGTCACCTGTTCATCATCATGCTCAAGGATCATACTGCCATGGTGAACAATGGTTACATTGCTGCCCAATCTTCTTAATGCCTGCGATATTTCCACGCTGATAGGTCCTCCGCCAATTATCAATAAGTTTTCAGGTAATTCATTCATGTGAAAAATGTTTTCATTGTCGTAATATTTTACATTTTCCACACCCGCAATTTTTAGTTTACGCGGTTTGGAGCCTGTTGCAATTACTATCTTTTTTCCTGTATAGTTTTTATTATTTACTTCAACTTCTATTTTACCAGTGAATTTTGCTTCTCCCAATACAATGTCAATTCCGGTTTCACGCAATGCTTTTGCATTTTCATGTTTGCGGATAATTTCCTGTCGTTCATGTACATAATTAATTGCTTTTTTTATATCAGGTCTTCCGTTTATACTCAGGCCAAACGCTGTTGCCATTTTTGCATTCTTTACTATTTTCGAAACATGAATTAAAGCCTTGCTGGGTACACAACCATCATTCAAACATTCACCGCCAATTTCCTTGTCAGTTTTTGCTATCATTAAAACTTTAAACCCAAGCTTGTTCATAGTCAAGCCAACGCTTAACCCGCCGGAACCGGTGCCGATTACTATTATATCGTAAATTCTATTTGTCATATTTTTAAAATTTCATACGCACTTTGTTTTTAAATTCGCGTGTTTTTATCGCAAGTTTATTCATATAATTTGCAAGCAGGTGTTTTAATTAGTCGATCGCTAAAATAAAACCTGACAAGATTAAAAAAATCTAACTGTTCATTGATGTTATACCTTTGTATTATGTTGGCACAAAAAGCAGAACTTGTTAAACGTTCAAAATGCATCATGAAAAATAGATTGTCAATAATTGTTCTTAGCTTATTGTTCTTGTCTGCGGCTTCCTGCGGGCAAAATCAAAATAAACAAACCGAAATGGAAACGCATTTATATACCAATGAGCTCA
>JBDTWU010000041.1:0-11844 GCA_040006535.1 bacterium
GAAAAATTTTATCAGGGATATTCTAACAAAGGAAGGATCACAACATTACCCAGCCATGATGATCTGTCTCAGTTTGACAAACCGGCATATGACAGAAGAGAAGTAAAGCTCAGCGAAGATCTTAGTGAAGTTACCAAAAAAATAAAAATGGAAGCCGAAGAAGATGACTTTGACTTCAAAGATCTAAATGAGGATGACTTTTCCAAGCCGGCCTTTTTAAGAAGGCAAATGGACTAGGACAGTAGCAGTTAATCAGTTTAGCAGTTAACCGGTAGCAAATACTAAATAGCATTTACCGGATCTTATAATGCTGAGAGAACTTAGGAGCTAGGAATTCTGGTAAAATGATTATTCAGAGTAATATGATCAGACATGAAAGCATAGTTAAATCAGTTATTCAAAAAAAATAACATTCAATAAAATGTATCTTACTCTGTATAAGGAGATCTAAATTTTATCCGGCAATAGTATAAATTTTATTGAACTCCCGGTTATTTTAAATGAACATATAATTTTCTCCAACCTGAAAATTTTCAAATTCCTTTCTATTCTACAAATACACAAATTATAAAATTACAGCATAGTAACTATTGTGATAATTTTTATGACAAAGATTATTAAACTGTCTTTGGAATTTTAAAGCTATATCTTTGATCCAATGATTAAAATAAATATTCTTGATCAGTCGCCTGTTTTATATAATTCCAGTCCTTCAGAAGCTGTCCGTCAAACAATTGATCTTGCAGAATTCGCTGACAAGCTGGGTTATCTCAGGTTCTGGGTTGCTGAACATCATGACACTCGTTCATTCGCAATAGCTAGTCCGGAAATAATTATTCCCGTTCTCGCATCGAAGACGAATAAAATCAGAGTAGGTTCCGGCGGAGTATTGATCAGTCACTATAGTCCGTTAAAAATAGCCGAACAATTCAATATGCTTGAGTGTCTTTTCCCGGGAAGGATCGATCTTGGTATCGGAAGAGCTCCGGGTGGTGACGCCGGGACGATCAGAGCAATGCGCACAACAAGTGAAGATGCATTTTTAAAAACTGATGAACTAATAAATTATATGACAGCATCTTCAGAAAAAAAAAATTATGAAGGAGTAAGTGCAACACCGGCGGGAACAAGTATACCTGAGGTTTGGGTGCTGGGGACCAGTCCTGACAGCGCTATGTATGCAGCTAAGAAAGGATTAAGATATGCATTCGGCAGTTTTATCAATGATGAATATATGCTTCAATGCTTTCAGACATATTATCAGAATTTTAAACCTTCTGTCTTTTTGAAAGACCCGTATTTGAATCTTGCATTATTTGTGATCTGCGCAAAAACTGAAACAGAAGCGATAAGAATGGCAAAGTGTTCCGAATACTGGATTGCTCATAATTTTCTCCAGGGTAAAAATATTTCATTCCCGGATGAAAAAACTGCACTCGAATATAAATTCACTCCTGAAGAAAAACTATTCATAGAGTACAGGCGGAGGTCGGCCGTTATCGGAGATACTGCAAATGTCTGTCTTCAATTGAAAACTCTGGCAAAAAAATATGCTGTACATGAATTTTCCATAGTGACGATAACAAGTGATCATGAAGAAAGAAAAATGTCATATAAATTACTGGCAGAAGCTATGAAGAATTGAAACTTTATAATTTGCCCTTATCTGATTGAATACAAAAAGATTTTTCTTTATTTTACTTAAAATTTTTTTTACCGACTCTGATTAGTAAAGAGCTGTCCGGTTTAAAAACTTATCCGTTTCAAAATAAAATTTATTATCTTAAAGGAAGGTCAGTATATGATGCTTCTTTTTTTTATAATTAAATTATTTAATGAAGGAATAAATAAAAAATTTAAACCATATTGAAATCAATGAATCAAATTACCATACTTTTTTTATTTATTTTTCTATCCATCGCTGTAAATTTATATTCACAGGAAGACAAGGAAAAAGAGAAAAGGGATTCCTTAAAAGAAAAAACGGAGGAAGCTGAAACAGAAGAGATTGTTATCACTGGAACAAGGACTCCCGAGAAAATAATTGACGTTCCTTTCTCTGTATTCCGGGTGGATAAAAAAGAGCTAGCTTACAGCAGGAACATAGGCGTTAAAGATGTTCTGGCAGATGTGCCCGGACTTTTTCTGCAGTCACGATACGGAAGTCATGATGTCAGAATTTCAATACGAGGCTATGGTAACAGGTCGAATTCAGGTATAAGAGGCATAAGAATTTTACAGGACGGAATTCCTGAATCCGAACCCGATGGTGAAACGAATATTGATGCAATAGATTATACATCATTAGAAACAGTTGAAGTAGCAAAGGGAAATCTGTCTTCTCTTTATACAAATGCACCGGGAGGAGTAATAAATTTTTTGACCGATCTTTCCTTTAAAACAAATTATCTAAAACAAACCAACATGTTCGGTGATTATGATTTAAGACAGAATGGAATTAAGACGGGATTAATTACAAAAAATTATAAATATTTTCTATCATACAATTACAGAAATTTCAAAGGATTCAGACAGCACAGCAGCGAATACATTCATTTAGTGAATTCGGTTTTTCAGATTTACCCTGACTCTAAAACCACAATTTCTATTCTGGGTAATTATGCGAACGGCCTGATCAGGCTTCCAGGTTCATTGACAAAAGAAGAATATGAAACAGATCCTTTCAAGGCATACTCAGTTGCAGTATCAAGCGATTTTAAAAGAGATCTTCAAAAAGGAAAGCTTGCTGTCAGATACAATACATCATTTGGAAAAAAAACTACCAATGATATTGAGGTCACTGGTTTCATTCAGCTTAAGGATGTACAGTTTACAACCAATCAGCTTTACACTTTCAATAAAAGATATGTGCTCGGAGCGATAGCAAGGTATTCAAACACTTCAAAAATAATATCGCGTAAAAATTTATTCGCAGTAGGGATCGACTATAATTATGTCAGCGGAGATATTACATCTTTTACAAACCTTGCAGGCAATAAGGGAGATGACCTTCAGGCTCAAAACTTTGAAGTGCTTGACAATGCAGGTGTGTATATTCAAAATCAACTCTGGATCTTCAAGGATAAGTCTTCATTATTTTTTTCAGGAAGGTATGACAATATTGCAATTTCAAATGACAACCAGCTTTTCGGCTTACAGAATTCTACCAGAAAATTCTCGAGGTTTACACCGCGGCTGGCTTTGAATTATAAATTTACTCCCACAATTGCAGCTTATACTTCATACGGCCTTGCTTATGATACGCCTGCAGCAGCTGAGCTTCAGAATTATGCTTACACATCAAATAGAGGAGCGACCACGCTAAATCCTGATCTGAATCCGCAGAAATCCCGGAACTTTGAACTCGGAATCAAAGGGAATATTTTTACTAAGAGTGATTTGCTGGAAAAAACTTTTTTTGAAATAACATTTTATAATACAAGGATCGAAGATGAGATAGTTCCTTTTGTAATTAATGATCAGACATATTTCAGAAACGCGGCTAATACTACACGCACAGGTGTTGAATGCGGTTTAAAGTTTGAGATGTTCGAAGGATTCGAGCTGGTTACGAATTATTCCTATTCCGGTTTTAAATATAACGATTATATTGCCATAAATTATACAGCAGGCGGAGATACAATCAGTTCAGATTATTCTGGCAATAATGTACCGGCAATTCCGAAAAGTATTTTTAATGTTATTTTTAATTATCAGTTTAAGATATCAAAGAATTTTAAAGGCATCGCGCTTTGGGATATGGATTATGTAACCAGGCTTTTTGTTGATGATGCCAATAACGAAAGTACTCCTGCATATTTTTATGGAAATATAATGGCGGGTATTACATACGATATAAACAGGTTTAATTTTCTGTTTACAAGCGGGCTTAATAATATTTTTGACAGAAGGTATGTTGGCTTTGTCAATATTAATGCAAATCCGGAATTACCTGAAAGCCAGCGAAGATACTTTGAGCCCGGAGAACCAAGAAGCTTTTACGCCGGGTTCAACCTGGGCTACAGATTTTAATGTTGCATCTATGTTGTTTAATATATTTATATAATAAAAAATATGCTCAGTCAAAGAAAATTTATTGCTGTTTTTATAACCATATTAATACTGTTCAGCTATAATAGTTTAATTTCACAGGTAGCCAATTTTCGAATTCATCCTTCAGCTAACGCACAGGTTGAACCTACTATAGTTAAGCATCCGTCGAATCCTATGATAATGTTTACCGGTGCTTATACCATAAGCGGTGCGTTCAGAAGCGAAGGAGTTTATATAACGACTGACGGCGGACAAAACTGGTTTGGCTCGGATACCTGCAACTCCGGTGCTTCTACAAATAATCATGGCGGAGATCCCGGTCCTGTAATAGATAAAGACGGAAGATTTATTCTCACGCATCAGGGCGGGTTTATTACAGGTATGTTTTCAAATATCTCCACGGATTTCGGAAGCACCTGGAGTGGAAATTTTCAGATCGCCAGCGGAGATCAGGACAAAGGTACGCCGGGAACGGATGACTTTGCTGCCAGCCCGTATTATGGAAGAACTTATCTTATGTGGACAAGATTTTTAAATCCTTTTCCTATTGTTTCAGCATTTACTACAAATGGTGGAGTAAGCTGGAGCGCGATCAATCAGATCAACTCTACTCCGGGCGGATTCATATCCTTAGGTGCTGATATAAAAACAAATGTTGACGGCTCTGTCTGTGTTTGCTGGGCCGGAGCTCTTACAAGCTCTCCTCAGAATGAAAAATTCTGCGGTTTTGCGAAATCTATAAATGGCGGAATTAACTGGAGTGTAAATGAAAATATATTTGATATGAATGGAGTAAAGACATCTTCACTTATGCCCTGGAATATTCGTATCAACGGATATCCTCATATCGAGATTGATAAGACAGGCGGTCCTCGTAACGGGAATATTTATATTGTTACAGGAGAAAAAAATCTTTTGCCGGCCGGGACTGACCCCGATATTATTTTTCACAGATCAAGTGATGGAGGTGCGACATGGTCATCGGCGGTTAAAGTGAATCAGGATCCTGTCAATAACGGAAAGGTTCAGTATTTCCCCGCGATTGCCGTAGACGATGATGGTGGAATAAATATTATTTATTATGATAACAGGAATGTTACTTCAGATTCCATGGATGTTTTTCTTTCACGTTCAACTGATGGAGGCACAAGCTGGAGGGATTACAGAATAAATGAAAAAAGATTCAAGCCTAAGTCAGTAACAGGTGCTGTCGGTTCAGGCAATCAGGGTGATAATATAGGTATGCTGTTTGGCAACAACAGATTAAGACCGGTCTGGATGGATGACCATACAGGAGTTTATCAGATCTGGTCTGCTTCTATTGATCTCACTACGCTTGGGATAAAACAAATCAGTACTGAAGTTCCGGATAATTTTTCACTCAAACAAAATTATCCGAATCCGTTTAATCCGACGACAAAAATTAGGTTTGATATTACGCGAGACGCAAGACGCGAGACGCAAGAAGTATCTATAATAGTTTATGATGCTCTAGGAAAACCAATTCAAACAATTTTAAATGAAACTCTTTCGCCGGGAAGCTATGAATTTGAATTCAACGCAGGTAATCTTCCGAGCGGAATGTATTTTTATACGCTTGAAGCGGACGGGCAAAAAATTGATTCAAAGAAAATGGTACTTGTGAAATAGCGATCAGCATTTATACAGAGAAGATCCCAGCACTTTACCAATGCAGGGCAAAATGGTTTTGTATTGAAAAAAAGATAACAATTAAAACCAAATGAATTAAAAAATGATTTAGGATTTCATAATTGTATCTTCCTACCGATTAATCCGGATTTTAAATTAATAAATATTATTCTTTCCCCCTCCATAAATATTATTTGGGTTAATTCTCAATCGCACTAATTTTTTAAAAGCAATATTTAAACTTTAAAATGAATTTTTATTATCTTAGTAAGATCATTTTTTTTGAGTCAACTATTCTTTCATCTAAAAACAAACTATAGAAATAAACTCCACTCGATAGTTCGCGTCCGTCAAATTCAACTTCATATTCTCCCTTGGATTGTTTCTTGTCCACTATTGTAGTAATTAAGTTTCCGGTAATATTATAGACTTTTAAAACTACCTGACTTCTTTTGCTTATTTTATAATTAATTTTTGTTCTTGGATTAAAAGGGTTAGGATAATTTTGAAATAATGAATATGAATCAGCTACTTTAGTATTATTAGAATTAATTTCAGTGATTGGATAATAAATACTATCTCCTCCTGAATTTGTATAAATCCCTTTTCCAAAACTGTATTCCCATCCTGTAAGATTATTTATAAAATTTGATATAAACATTTCACCTATTCTGAGTGATGTGTCGGGAATTTGGAAAAACCAATTTTCACCGCCGTTAGTTGTTTTGTGAACTATCCCTCTTCCTTGAAGATTGGGATATTCAACTCCAGCCCCTACTCCATAAATTGTATCTCTACCAATATTAGAAAAGGAGACTATTGATCTAAACATATTTAAGTAATTAGGATTTATTACATTTTGCCTTATCCATGTTATACCACCATCTGTTGTTTTTCTAACACTATCTTTACACTTCCACCCTGTCAAACTGTCTACAAAAAATATATCATAAAAAGCATTTTGTCCCGAAATCCTTGACCAATTATATCCCCCATTTGTAGTTTTAAATAAAAAATCTGATTTGTTCATAAACCCCATCTGGGCATTATACATATAAATTTTTTCCGGATTACTGCCAAATGTATAAAATTGTGTAAACCAATTTATTCCTCCGTTATTTGTCCTGTAAATCCCTCCGTTAAATCCATTTGGATCAGCAACCCAAATAGTATCTTCATTTAATACCGACATGTCTCTAAATTCTTTTGCAAAGTATGTATTCAGAAAAATCCAGTTAATACCTCCATTAGTAGTCTTTAGAACTAATCCATTTAATCCTCCCCAGCCGTCACTCCCGCAAATAAATCCTGTGTTTGAGTTTAAGAATTTTACTTTATTCATTGCACTATAAGTAGTATAAACTATAAACCAGTTATTACCGCTGTTTGTAGTCTTTATTACATAATCCGAATCACCATTAAATCCGCCTTTTGTAATTCCATATCCGGTGAGACTGTCAGTAAATTTCATGTCTCTAATATCTCTGTTATTTAAAAAAGGCAGAAACTGTTGCTGCCAACCACCTAGAGGATTATCTGAGAAGTTGAATGCAACAATAAACAAAAGTACGCTCAAATAAAAAATAAAAGAAATTTTATTTTTGTCCAAGGTGATAAAAATTATTTCATTAAACGTATAGAACATTTTATTCAGAATCAAATGAGAATTTGAGAATCACAAATTTTTCAAATAGTCATTTTGTATAACATTTGGAACAAATGATTTTATAATGATTACACTAAACACACACAAAGATCAAATTTTCTTACAAATCCCTTCAAAGTCGAATTGATTTTCAAACTCAGTTTCGTTAATTTTGTATTCGCCGGGGTAAAAATGGATGAGGATCAAAAAAATTCTGAAAAGAGTAAAAGTACTTTAAAAGATATTCTCTCTAAACCTTTATTTAAGACGGATTCCAAAACAATTCAGTATTCGGGATTAGGTATTTCTTTAGTTGTCACCATACTTGTTTTTTTCTTTATCGGGAAATGGATGGACGGAAAATTTGATACCGGAGTTCTTTTTACATTGCTGCTTACTTTCGTCGGGTTTGGAGGAGCTTTCTACAGCTTTTATCTCAGCATTAAAAAACTCACTGAGAAAGACAAAAAAGAAAATCCCAAATATAATAAATACTAATTTTGGATTTCAAGAAATTTGTCAATAAGATTGTGCTTTTAAGTACAGTAATCCTTGTTCTTTCATTTGTAATTATTTTTATATTTGACCTTAGAATTTATATTAAACCTCTGATATTGGGTTGGCTCATTAGTTTCCTGAATGTTCTTGCAGGAAGCTATGTGATCAATATGTCTTACAAAGAAAAGGGCAAAGGTTTTATCAATCAGGTTCTTCTTAGCTTAGTTGTAAGATTATTTACGGTTGTCGGTTTGGTTTTTATTCTGATTTATTTTTTCAGAATAGATAAAATAAGTTTAGCGTTTATAATGTTTATCTTTTACTCAATATTTTTGATCTTAGAAATAAATTTTCTCTCCTTAAAAAGTAAAAATACAAATACCTGACCATACATAATTTTATAATTTGTTAAAAATTTTGGATCTAAAAAAAGACCTTACAATAAAATCGTTTAAAACATTTCTTCTAACTCTTTCACTTATAATATTCCTGTTTTCTTTTATCCCAAAACTTTCCTCAGCGCAGGACCATAACGGCGGAAAGAAAGAAGGCGAAGTACAAAAGTTAGAAAAGGAAGGTGAACATCTTGTAAAAGAAGGTGAAGAGAAACTTGATATAATAGATAAGATTGTTGATCATCATTATATAGACCTTTATTTCCTTGGGAAGATCCAGTTGCCGCAATTCAAACCCATCAATGTATTCGGATTAAACATAGATTTCTCGATTACCAAAAGCACAGTGATGATGTTCCTGGCATCTGTGCTCCTGATCATTGTACTTTTATATGCTGTCGCCAGCAATAAGAAAAGGAAAGTTCCGAAAGGTATCGGGAATGTTGTCGAAGCACTGGTCGTATTCATAAGAGATGAAATAGTTTTACCTAATATGGGACCGGGCGGATTGTCTCTGATGCCTTTTTTCCTTACTATATTCTTTTTTATAATGTTTGCAAATCTCCTGGGCTTGTTTCCATTCATGTCACAGCCGACAAAGAACATAAACATTACTGCAGCACTGGCTTTGATAACATTTGCAATTACACAGTACAAAGGTATTAAGGCTCATGGACTGGGCGGCTATGTAAAAAGCCTTATTCCTCCGGGAGTTCCGGTGTTTGTATTACCAATTATGATAGTTGTCGAGTTTATAGGATTGTTTACGAAACCGTTCTCTCTGCTTATGAGGTTATTTGCAAATATCACAGCCGGCACGATCATTATATTTTCTCTGATAGGATTAATATTTATAATGGAATATGCAGGAATGGTAATAGCTGTTCCGTTTGCAATTTTTATTTATATGATCGAAATATTTATAGCATTGCTTCAGGCATATATCTTTACGCTTCTTTCAGCATTGTATATAAATATGGCGATGCAGCATCACTAAGAATTTGGATCCGGCATTTTGATTAGAAAAAACATTTAAGGCATTCAATAAATATATTTTAATAAATAATAAAAACAAAAAGGAGAATTATCTAAATGGATTTAGCATTTTTGGGAGCCGGAGTCGGAGCCGGTCTAACAGTTATCGGCGCAGGAATCGGAATCGGCAGGCTTGCCGGGTCAGCATTGGAATCCATAGGAAGACAGCCTGAAGCTGTTGGTGAAATAAGAACTACAATGATCATTGCTGCAGCGCTTGTAGAAGGGGTTGCTTTGTTCGGACTTGTTATATGTATATTGCTTGCAACAAAATCATAAGATAAAATTTTTAAGAAAAAGATTTGCTGAAACAGGAATGAGTTTTAATACGATTTTTATTTCGTAGATATTCAAATTAAATTTAAATTAAATTCATAGAATGATATATAGTCTTTCATTACTATTTAATTATTCACTTATATTCTTATTCAGTGAGCCGGGCGGACATACCGAAAAGCCTTCTCTCTTATCCGTCAATCCGGGTTTAATAATATGGCAGATACTGATCTTTGTGATCCTGTTATTTTTACTGAAGAAGATCGCATGGAAGCCTTTATTGTCGGCACTTCATACGCGGGAGCAGGGGATAAAGAATTCTTTGGACCAGGCAGAAAAATTAAATGAAGATGCAAAAGCTCTCATTGAGCAGAATAAAAAGAATCTTGCTGATGCAAATACTCAGGCGATGAAAACTATCGGTGAAGCAAAGGAGATGGCAAATAAAATCCGCGATGAAATACTTGCGAAGTCACAGGAAGACTCAAGAAAGCTGATAGAGCAGGCGAAGCTGGAAATAATTCAGGAAAAAGAATCTGCAATGGCTGATCTGAGAAATGAAGTGTCAGACCTTGCAATTAAAGCTGCCGAAAAGATCATCAAAGATAATCTTGACGAAAGCAAGCAGAAAAAAATTGTTAATGATTTTATTTCACAGATCCCGAGTAATTAATAACTAATAAATTATGATTACAAAAGCAGCTAGAAGATATACAACAGCACTTTATGATGCCGCGATTGAAAAGAAAATGCTTGATGAAGTTACTGAGAATATTACCAATGCCCTGAACCTTATTAATTCAAATAAAGAGCTTGAACTTTTTTTTGCAAGTCCTGTAATCAGCAAGATCAAAAAACTAAAGATAGTAAAGGATATTTTCGGAGGAAAATTTTCTGAACTTACTATGACATTTATGAATCTTCTTGTAACAAGAGGGAGAGAATCTTTAACAAAAGGCATTTTCGAAGACTTTATTAATTTGAGAAAAGAAAAAGACGGAATTGTAGATGTGTATGTGAAAACTTCTGTAAATCTGAGTGATGACGAGAAGGCAAAATTAAAAAAGAAAATTGATTCATATACAAATAAAAAAAGTGAAATGAATTTTGAGATCGATAAAAATATCATTGGGGGATTTGTAGCGAAAATTAATGATACGGTTCTTGATGCCAGCATAAAGAGGCAGCTTGAGAAACTGAAGATTAAGTTTAAGGAAGGTGATTACATACTTAATTGAAGTATTGAGAATTATGTGTCTGGTATTAAATTTTGGAAGTATATAATATTTAAAATTGATCTGCAATCAAAAATATTTACAGTATATAAAAATCTAGAAAACTTTTTGAATACTTAAAGACAAGTTCTTTAAGATAAAAAATATCAGGAGAAATATAAAATGCCAGAAGTAAAATCAGACGAAATATCTGCCATACTAAGGAAACAGTTATCGGGCTTTGAAACAGAAGTCGATATTTTTGATGTCGGGACGGTACTGTATGTAGGTGACGGAGTAGCGCGGGTCTACGGATTATCAAAATGTGAAGCAGGAGAGCTTATTGAATTTCCAAACAGTGTATTCGGAATTGCTCTTAATCTTGAAGAAGATAATGTTGGCTGTATTCTTTTCGGTGATACATCATTGGTTAAAGAAGGCGACATTGTAAAACGAACCGGACGAATCGCTTCAATGCCTGTTGGTGAAGAGATGCTCGGAAGAGTAATCAATCCTCTTGGAATTCCTATTGACGGTAAAGGGGATATCAAAACTGATAAATATCTTCCTCTTGAGAGAAAAGCACTTGGAGTAATACAAAGACAACCTGTTAAAGAACCATTGCAGACCGGTGTAAAAGCTATTGATGCGATGATCCCGATCGGAAGAGGCCAGAGAGAATTGATAATCGGAGACAGGCAAACCGGTAAGACTGCAGTGGCTCTTGACGCTATAATAAATCAAAAAGGAAAAGGAGTTTTTTGTATTTATGTTGCTATAGGTCAGAAGGGTTCAACCGTAGCACAGGTTGTAAAGAATTTACAAGACGCAGGAGCCATGGAATTTACAACTGTTATCGCAGCAACAGCATCTGATCCCGCGCCTTTGCAATACATTGCAGCGTTTTCCGGTGCGACTCTCGGGGAATTTTTCAGAGATTCAGGAAGACATGCTTTGGTAATTTATGATGACCTTACAAAACAGGCGGCTTCTTACAGAGAAGTTTCCCTGCTGCTGAGAAGACCACCGGGAAGAGAAGCTTATCCGGGAGACGTTTTCTATCTTCACTCAAGATTGC
>JBDTWU010000042.1:0-2181 GCA_040006535.1 bacterium
GTGATAATAAGTAAATGTTCCTAAATTAAAATTAACAAAGTACCCGTCAGAAGGTGGATTCCCGTATGCCGGAATAAAATTTTGATAATATTCTGAACTGCCTGCATTTTTTTTCGGATCCAGGGATGCTCTTCCAAATAAGCAAAGATATTTAACTTTTGGAAGCTGCCAGCTCTCATAAACATGCTTTACAAAATACCTTACTGCAACAGGATCTTCGATGCCGTAATTAAATACATCATAGATGTCCTGGATCTCTGCTTTAAATGATCTGAAATTATCAAAGCTTGTCCTGTGATCTTTCAGCTGCTGAGCCTGCGATTCGAAAAGTTTATTATAAACAATTAAATAATCAGCGGCATTACCTGCGGATACCAGATCATTAACCTGTCTTTGCACAATCCTGTAAGGCTTTTTTGTTACTGCATCGTTAACAATTATGAATGAAGAATTACTCTTACCGGTAAAGGTCAGGATATTTCCGGAGTTAGTATAATTTTCAATTCTTATACGATTAATTATATCATATATATTAGTGGCATTTCCGGGATTGAAATTTGTAAGATTGATTTTCTTCGAGGTACTGTCCGTACCGGACAAAGTAATTAAAAGGTTGTTATTCCGGATCACAAAATCTCTCGGATAGGACAGTTCAAAAAAGTCAATATGTATAACAGGTAAAATATATTGATTACCTAAGGGGATATATCGCAGTGTAATATTATTAACGGAATTATTTACCAGCCGTCCTGACGGAAATGTAATAGTCGTATCAAATTTTTCCAGATCATTTCTTACAAGAGTATCAATCACAGAGCCGTTAATTATGATCTCCACCCTGTGCTCATTGAAAACTAAATTTGTATATGAAACCGGTTTGATAAAGAGTTTAAGACTGCAGAGCCCGGGAACCGGAGACAGATCATTTATTGAAAGTGTATCGGAAAGACTTTGTTCAGTAGTCAGTTCTTTCCAAAACCAGCCTTCTCCTACAACAATTTCATTGCTGAAATATCTGTAGTCAGAATTGGGATTTGTAGTTTCTCCCAGATAATAAAAATTGTTTTTTTCAAAATGTACTTTTTTGAAATAGTATTCATTGGAAATTACTGCCGGGGCTGCATAAGTTGATGTTTGCATTCTGAGTCCGTTGCTTCCGCCCCAATCTATCCAATACACACTTGTGTCGGAATATAAATTGTAGTATTCGTTAGTAGTATATACAATGGCATCATTAAAACCATTGCGGTGAGGTGTGAGACCTCCGTAATTCCTCTCTCCGTAAAAATCTAAAAAATCATTGATATCAAATGTTCCGTCGTTCTCTCCCTGAAAAAAGATCGGAACCTGATTTCCTTTGTACAATACTTTGACTGTCCTTGGATCGATAATACCGGGATTTATACCTGCATTCGAAAAGTCACTACGGTTTATTCTGTAGATGCCGTTTTCATTAACATAAAGCTTTAAGTAAGTTTTGTTCGGTGTGATCCAGTTGTAGTTTTGAGAGAATGAAATGTTTATAGAGGACAGGAAAACAATTAACGTCAAAAAAATTTTTCTCATAATGATAATAGATATTTGTAATTAATAATATCGTAATCTTAATTCATGCTCTCCTTATTTTATTTATTAAGAAAATGATTTGATTAAAGTAATATACGATTTTTTAGTAAAAATTTCACTTTATTTAGATTTTATTTTTGCATTTAAAGTTCTTAATATGAATAAAGGTACGCCAAAAACATATTTCCTGAAATTCTGAACAGGATTTGTAAAATATCTTGTTACCCATTCAAGCCCCATATTTCTTAGGATTACCGGCCCGCGTATTTTTTTACCTGCAAAGATTTTTATTCCGTCACCTACCAGAAGAGCAACCTTGAATTTAATTTTATCTTTATTTTCCGAGATCCATTGTTCCTGAATAGGACAGCTGAGACCAATTATCAGAATATCAGGATTGACTTTGTTTATTTTGTCAATGACCTCATTAGTTTTGAAATTATATCCTTCATGAACACCTGCAATTTTTAACCTGGGATGCCTGACTGATATAAAATCGAGAATTTTTCTGCTGTGTCCGAAAAAAAAGCAGCTCCAGTTATTTTCTAAGGCCCGGGCTGTTAATATGGGATAAAGATCAGAGCCTGTAAATCTTTCTTTCAAGCCCTTTTCTCC
>JBDTWU010000043.1:0-8594 GCA_040006535.1 bacterium
CGCCGGAAGAGATCGCTGTGAGCATTGCCGCAGAGATCATAAAGGAAAAGAATATGGGCTGATTGTTATTTTGGAGCATGGACCATATGTTTTAATTTGAATTTATCTACAGATTTTGGATGATGCTTACTCAGGATTCTTAAGGTTGAGCCAAGCGCTCTTTTCAACCCGGGATCAACTTCACTAGTAAAATATTTCAGGATGCTTAAAGCTTTTTCAGGATGGTTATTTCCAAAGCTGTTATTGAAAGCCATTATTACATTCCATCGAACATTAACATCTTTAAGCTTACTCCATTTCCTAAGCTCCATTAGTGTTTCCGCGGGAAACTTATTGCCAAAATATGAACCTAGAATAAACGGACCTAAATTTTTCTTAACATAATTAGAGCTGTCAGACATCAGCCTCTCCAAAATTGAAAATGCTTTTGAAAGAGTTTCTTTTTTTCTTAAACCGAGTGTTGAAAATACTACAGCCCTTCTTACATTTTCAGAAGGATGTTTTGTCCACTTAAGCATAGTTTTGTAAATATCTTTATTGTGTAAATTTATATTGGCAAAAGCATTACCTGCATATTCCCTGACTTCCCAGTTCGGATCATTCGCAATTTTAATTAAGTATGCTTTTACTTCTTCAGGATTGTAATTGTATGCCTTCCATATTAATGATATGCCTATCTCTTTTGCAACGTCTTCTTTCCTTTTACAAAAGAAAATAGCTGTGTTAAAAAAATCTTTCTCCTGGTCCGCGGAGTTTTCTGATATATTTTTCACAATATATTTGATCACATACCGTTTATCCTGTGTCTTTGCAGTTCCTGCATGTTGGGTTTTAATTTTTTCTAGAATAGAAATTACTTCAGAAAGTTTTTCCTCTTTTATTAATTTTTCTATCTCTTGCTTTTGCCTGTTTGTGAGCAGGGAATTTTTCATGTATTTGATAGCACAATTTATTTAACTGACTTTTTGCATTTATATAAATAAAAAAAATATCTGCATTTTGCAATCTCAGTTTGAATTACAAAATTCCTTTATAAATCTTATATTTGTCTCAATCTTGAATAAAAAATTTATATGAAATTCGATCTGGAAACTGTATTGTTCTTTTCATTAAGCATCATTGCTGTGGTATCGGCGGTAATTATGATTACCCGGCGGAATCCTGTCAGCAGCGCTCTATATCTTATACTGAACTTCTTTACAATTTCAGGACTCTTTCTGCTTTTAAAGGCGCAGTTTATTGCGATCATTCAGGTGCTGGTATATATGGGTGCGATCATGGTTCTGTTCCTTTTTGTTATAATGCTTTTGAATCTGCAGGACGAAAAGATGTTGACAGAAAAATATTCATATAAGAAACTTACGGCAGTCCTCCTCTCCGTTTTTCTATTTTGTCTTTTAGGGTTCACAATTTATTTCGGGTTTGGCACTAAATATAAAGGTATATCAGAGAAGGCTGTTCAAATTGGAACTGCTGAGTTCCTTGGTACCGAACTCTTTACTAATTATTCTTTTCCGTTTGAGCTTGCTTCATTTCTTTTATTAGCGGCAATTGTAGGTGCAGTGGTTCTTGCTAAGAAAAAATTCGACTGATCTCAGATCGCATCAAAGCCTGTATAACTTCTTAACACTTCCGGAATAATTATATTTCCCTCTTTATTTTGATTGGCCTCCAGCAGAGCAACCATAAGACGGGATGTTGCCAGTCCTGAACCATTCAGGATGTGCACAAATTCAGTTTTAGTTTTATTGTTTTCCAGTATTTTTTTATAACGTATCCTTGCGCTTCTCGATTGAAAATCGGTGCAGTTGCTGACTGAAGATGCTTCCAGCCATTTGTCTTCAGCATGTGACCATACCTCAATATCATAACATTTGCTTGCTGTGAATCCAAGATCTCCGGTGCAAAGCTCTATAACGCGATAATAAAGATTCAGCTTATCGAGTATGCCACAGGCATGAGACAGCATTTCTTCAGTTTCACTGTAGGAATTTTCAGGAAGACAAAAATTTATCAGCTCGACTTTGTTAAACTGATGAACTCTCAGAAAACCCTTTGTTTCCTTACCATAACTGCCGGCTTCTCTTCTGAAACAATTCGTAAACCCGCAGTATTTTATCGGAAGTTCATCCTGCCTAAGAATTTCATCCCGGTGAATATTCAGAATCGGTACTTCAGCAGTCGGGATAGCATATAGATCATCTTTTTCCATGTGATACATATCTTCTTCAAACTTTGGAATCTTTTCCGCAGCTTCCATTGATGCACGGCTGACAAGAACGGGTGTAAGCACCTCACTATAGCCGTTCTTGGTTTGTTCATCCAGCATGAAATTTATTAAAGCTCTCTCAAGCTTAGCTCCTTTATGTTTATACAAAGGAAACCCGCTGCCGGAAATTTTTGTACCGCGTTCAAAGTCCAGTATATCCAGAGCTTTTCCCAGCTGCACATGGTCCTTTATTTTGAAGTCAAATGTTTTTTTCCCGCCATACTTTTTTATTTCTACATTTTCCTTTTCAGATCTGCCTGCCGGTACTGAATTATCGGGAAGGTTTGGAATATACTTCATTAATGAATCGATATTATAATCATACTTTCGAAGATCTTCATCCAGCAACTTTATATCATCGGAAACTTTCCTCATCTCGGAAATTTTTTCACTGCTATCCTGCTTATTTTTTTTCATCACTGCAATTTCATCCGAAACCTTGTTTCTTAATTCTTTAAATCCCTCGGATTTGAGAATCAGCTCCAGTCTCTTTTTATCTATATCAAGTATCTTATCTATGACAGAAATATTTTCATTTCTCAGACTTAACTTATCTTTTACAAATTGAGTGTTTTCTCTTATTAATTTTATGTCGAGCATTATTAATTTGTTTTAATTCAATAACCTAATTGAAATTTCAGCAGTCTTAAACCTTCCATAGAATCCATAGGTTTAAACCCAAGTTCAGATTCCATCTTTGTTGTGATAAGTCCTGATTTCAACGGTCTTGGAGCAGGCTGGTTAAGGCTCGCAGTTGTTATGGGAAGCACAAATTCTTTATTAAATTTAAAAACCTCGCACATCTTCATTGCAAAATCAAATCTTGAAAGGATATCCGATCCGGCTATATTATAAATCCCTGAACAATTTTTCTCGATTATCTTCAGTGTTCCGAATGCAACGTCATCTATCATTGTAACGTTGCTTATCTGATCTGTTACAATATTTAAAGGCTGCCCGTTTTTTAATTGCTCAATCATCCAAAGAGCAAAGTTGGGCTTTACATTATTTCCAATCCCGTACAAAACAAGTGTTCTGATAATTGCAAATTTGACATCACTTGTTATCAATGCATTCTCGCTCGCCAGCTTCTCCCTTCCATAAAATGAGACAGGAGATGGAATGGCATCCTCGGAGTACGGTCCGTTCTTACCGTCAAATATATAATCCGTTGAATAATGTATTATCCTGGTTTCATTTCTTCTTGCAGCTATAATAATATTTTTTATTCCGTCAACATTTATCTTCCACGACATCTCCCTCTCTGTTTCACATTTGTCCACATTAGTAAAGGCTGCACAATTGATAATAACATCCGGTAAGTAGAATTCCACAATTCTTTTTACATCATCCTTTTTTGTAATATCCAGCTGCTGATACGGATGCCCGTAATCCAGATATGATTTTTCTTCAAATGAAGATTGAACTAATTCGAAATCAGTCTCTCTTGTAAAAATAGAAGTTATAGCCTGACCTAATAACCCATTCGAACCTGTAATCAATATTTTCATTATGATTAATAAATCTTTTTTTATTTATTCAGAGTTGAATTATTCTATATCAACATTACATTTATCTCACTCATCAATCCGTTTTATTTACTTAAGCTTTACAAGTTCATTTATACCTTCCAGCGAGGCATTCAAAGATGCCATCCTGTTTGCATAATGTATACTTTTTATAAAATCATTATTGACAGAGTAATCCAGCGTAAATGCTGAAGCAAATACATCCCCACAGCCTGTTGAATCTGCAAAATGCGGATTCTCAACAGCTGCAATTTCATCCAGGTCCAGATCATAAAATTTTTCATTACCATAGTTCTTTATTTTTTTTGTAAATCCCGTAACTCCGTTTATGCCCCTTGTTACAATAACTCCCTTGACATCATAATTCTTATTAAATAGAATTTCTTCCGATATCTTGTATTCTTTCAGTTTTTCTCTTGACAGTGTGGCGATCTCAAATTCATTCATCTGGACGGTGTCAGCGTTTGTACACCATTCATACCAGTTATCAACGTGAGAATGAATTCTGCTGCCGTCTTCCTTTGTCTGCATTACAATGTTATGAATATCAATGTGAATAAATTTTTTGAAATTCTGTCTGAGTTTTTTTAAGGTGCCTATGGTAATATCTATCCCTGAGATCATATTTATCAGAATAGCATCAGCCATATTCAGAAAATTTTCACATTGGACATAATCCAGAGTATAGGTGGGCTCAGAGGAGCTTTCCATTCTGGCATTTTTATCCGAGTTATACATATTATAATATAAAAAAACTTTTCTTGTTGGATGATTTACCTTATTCAAACCGTAAGTTTTAATATTTGGATATTGCTTAAAAATTTCGGTGATATTTACAAATTCATCCTCCCCCACATTCATAACAGGAATTATGTTATCCTCCGGCTTTGAAAGTATGGCCATACTGATTGTTGAATATAGAATACCTCCATAGCTGTTGATAATTTCACCGTTGGCTTTTTGAATAACATCCACACAGGGCTCACCGATTACAAGATAATTCATTTATTATATTTTAAATATTTGATCAATCCGGGAGAGAACATCTTCAGACAGCTCCAGTTCCGGAGCCTTTAAATTTTCTTTAAGCTGTGAAATTTTGGTAGCCGAAGTGATCACACTGGAAACAATGTTCTTTCTCAGACACCAGGCTAATGCAACACCGGATGGAGTAGTGTTCAGTTCATTTGAAATATTTATTAGCCGAGCAACCCTTTCGAGGTTTTCTTCACTTGCTAATTTTTTTACGAAGGAATTATTCTTTTCATCCATAAGTCTGGAGCTGCTGTCAATTTTTTTTCCGTTATATTTTCCAGTCAGTACACCTTGAGCCAGCGGGGACCATACTACAAGGCCGATACCGTTCGATTCACAAGTATCCATGACTCCGTTTAACTCAATGTCTCTTACAAGCAAACTGTATTGAGGCTGATTGCTGATAGGTCTGTGGAGATTTTTTTCACCGCAAATTGCAACTGCCTCATTGATCTGATCTTTTGTCCATTCACTTACTCCCCAGTACAAAATTTTTCCCTGTTCAATAAGCGTATTGAATGCCCTGCAGGTTTCCTCAACAGGTGTTTCGGGATCATACCTGTGACATTGATAAAGATCAATGTAATCTGTTTTTAAATTTATTAAAGAATTATGAACCGATTCAAAAATGTGCTTACGGGATAAGCCCCGGTCGTTCGGCTTATCTGACATTGGCCAGAAGCATTTGGAAGCAATAAACAGATCCTGCCTCTTAAATTTATTCAGACCTTTTCCAAAAGCCAGTTCAGCTTTTCCGGCAGCATATACGTCAGCTGTATCAAAAAAATTTATCCCGTTTTCAAAAGCAGCATCAATTAGGCTGTCACCCGTTTTCTTATCAACTGTTCCTCCAACTGTGAGCCAGCTTCCAAAACCAATTACACTCACCTTTGCTCCGCAATTTCCTATCTTCCGGTAATTCATATAATTTTTTTAGAATTCATAAATTCATTTTTTCAATTTTTTCGGCTTCCCGATTTTCCAAAGTTAATTGTCACCGACCCATGATTTGTAATCCCTAAATTTTGAATATTCGAAATTGCATAATCTAACTGAAGAAATTTATATCGTATGCTGATACCACCGGAAAAAGATGCTGGTTGAGTTCCTACGCCCGCTCTTAAATCAATTTGTTCATTAACAAAAAACTCTATACCGCCTCTGAAAGATAAGGGATATTTTACATCTTTTTCAATTTCAAATGCAAGGTTTACGTCTTTTCGAGGCATTACAGTAATTCCTGTTCTATAAACCTGTGCAAGCTTTTGATTTGACACACCAATTTTTGAACCGGTAATATTTTTTGCAAAAAAACCCCATTTTAAAAAACCGGTAAGATAAGCCATTGCTCCTGCATCGGCGCCGAAAGAAGATGCAGAATTATAATTCTGAATTTTCAGATTATAAAAATTTACATTAAATCCATAAAAAATTCTATCATTGAAATTATTGCCGTAGGATAAAATGATATTGGTCTCTCTGTAAAGTTCGAATCCAAACGTTTTTAAACCCAGACCGATTGTTCCAATCTTCAACGGCTCTGCAAATGTCAGAGCTGCAGTTGAAATTTGACTGACCCCAAAAGCTGAGGGGCTGTAAAATGCAGAAACTTCC
Organism: bacterium; assembly: GCA_040006535.1. Classification (GTDB taxonomy): domain Bacteria; phylum Bacteroidota; class Ignavibacteria; order Tepidaquicellales; family Tepidaquicellaceae; genus JAGPCH01. The sequence continues at coordinate 6,448 of JBDTWU010000043.1, forward strand.
CTGTATTTAATTTGTCCTAATCCGGAGGGATTGTAAAATACAGCCAGCGAATTATCTGATAAAGATGTAAAGGCTCCGTTTAATCCAATTGCTCTGGCTCCAATGTCGGTATTTTCAAACTGTGCCAAGGAACTTTTTATTACAATAAAACCTATAACCAGTGTTAATCCAATCGTTTTCATCGTCATTCAATTTAATGTATTGATTCTTAGAAATAAGAATCCAAAATTTATCAAAGAAATTTAATCTAAAGAGACAGAAAATGCAAAGACAAATTAAATGGTTTTTAATTTCATTAATAATTTTACTGATAAATGTAAGTAATTCTTTTTCACAACAGCAGGATCTTAACGTTGAGGTGCAGGTAGAGATGGACCAGCTTCCACCTGCTGCTCAGGAAAAACTGGTAAACTTTAAACAGAAAGTTCAGGATTATTTAAATAAAAATAAATATCACGACGAAAAAATTACTCCTATAAATGTCCAGATGCAGTTTAGTTTTTCCGGACTTGATCTCGTTTCGTCTACTTATCAGGCAAAATTGTTCGTTGCGAGTAAACGGGAAGTTTATGATCCGCTAAAGAGCAAAGCGGAAAGATATTCAGTAGCTTTCAGATTTTTAGATGAGAGGTGTGAATTTTATTATAATGAAAACCTTCCTTTTATAAAAAACGATTACCGCTTTGATTCATTTCTAAGCCTCCTTGATTATTATGCGTATATGATTGTCGGATATGATGAAGATTCTTACTGGCCTGATAAAAGAGGAAATAAGTTTTTTCAAAAAGCTCTCGACATCTGCAACAAAGTTTCAGGTGGAGCTAAAGGATGGAATGAGACCGGGGGAGGATCAAAGCCGTCCCGTCTTCAGCTTGTACAGGAAATTCTTGATATACGATTTGAAGGATTCAGGAAATCATATTTCGAATACATGTGGATGGGAATGGATTCAATTTCAATAAATAAAGATCATGCTTATAAAAATTTACTTGATGCAATCGAATCTATAAGCAATATAAAGAAAAAAGAAGTTAAGGCTTTTAACATTGATATTTTTTTTGATTCGAAGGCAAATGAAATTGCCGAGACTTTCATCGATTATGGCAACAGAGGTGTTTATGATAAGCTGATAAATTTTGACCGTTCTCATCAGAGTATTTATGAAGATGCAAGAAAGCGTGCCCGGTGACGGAGCTCACTATTTCAGCGGGTCAAATGGAGTAATAACATTTACCATTCTGTACATTCTGTTAGCCGGTTTTTAATACCGGCTAACACCCGGGCTTTAACATAAAGTTAATTATTTTTTTTGCTAACACATCCGCAATTCCCTGACAATCAAAGCGACTTTTACAAATAACATTTTGAAATTCGTTTTTTCCTCGAAGGAAGCACTTCCCCGTAAGAGAAATTTGAATATTATCCTGACTTTTATAGATTGATTGATCAATGACAAGTTCACGATCTGTAATTTTTGGAATTAAATAATTACCTTTCCTTAGGTTTTTTTGTATATTGGTTTTCGATGAAAAAACTTTCACTTTATGCAATGTCCATGTTATATATTGCAGCGGGCATAAGCCATTTTATAAACACTGCATTTTATTTGACAATTATTCCTTTTTATTTACCGTTTCCCAGAGAATTGATTTATTTAAGCGGTGTGTGTGAGATTGTTTTCGGTCTGCTGTTAATTCCAAAAATTACAAGGCGTACTGCAGCATGGCTGATCATTATCCTTTTGATTGCAATTTTCCCGGCAAATATACAAATGACAATGGATTATTTTAACAAAGAAGATCCTCTGTTATGGCTGACTATTATCAGGCTTCCTGTCCAGATCCTTCTAATATGGTGGGCTTGGACATTTACAAAAAGCACTTAAAGATACCTTTACGGTTTGACATATAGACCTTGCTGGTCAAAAAAATCAATCGATGCATTTTTTTATGAAATTAAATAAATTACTTTTGTAACTTATCATTAAATTTATTTTGACGTTAAGATCTTTTAAATTCGTTTACACACATGAAAAAAACAAACATCCTTCTTCAGATCGCTGGAGGAATAATGATAGTGATCGGAATACTTGAGATCATAAGAGGTTTTCAATTACTTCAGACAGGTACAACCTTTCAGATGGATAC
>JBDTWU010000044.1:0-4857 GCA_040006535.1 bacterium
CTGTTCTCCGCGCGATGAAGAAAGGCGGCGGCGGCCGGGAGGTAGCGCTCCTCGGTGTACTCCCGGACAGAGCGGTTAGCCGAGAAAAGCGGGGTCAGAAGCCCCATGCTTCTTCGCATCCGCGCTAAAGGAACTCTGTGCTGTTCGCTGCCTTCGCGCATTAAGTCAGTCATCAAGATAATGTAGTTTCTGCGGTCTCGAACGACAGAGCAGAGAACTGTGTGAGGAAAGTCTTTGAGAAGATTGAGCCGAACCCAACGGACTGCTTCGGCACCAGCGCCATCGCTCCGGGTGGACAACAATTCTTTCAAAAAACTTCAGTAGTTATGGTCAGCCTCTTGAAATGGATCAGAACAATCCTTCTCTATATTATTTTGCATCTGACAGCGGAGGTACTAACAGCGGATTTTTTAAATCGACAGATAATGGCGCAACTTTTACAAATATTAACAGTGCAGCCGGCAGCTACAAATTCAGGAGTCCTTGTGATATCATACTTACATGGGACAGCTCCAACGTAATTTTTGTAGCTGATGGAGTTACAAGCAGCGGAGTGGCGGATATTTTTAAATCTGTGAATGGCGGACTTAACTGGTCAAAAGTTCACACTAACCCTTCAAGCAGCGAAGTTCCTTCTATGTGTAATACTGTATTTAATAAAGGTATTACATATGCAACGAACTGGGGAGGAGGAGATTTTTATAAAACGACAAATTTCGGAACGAACTGGTTTTTGTTATCAACACAGGCTACATCCGGATGGGCATCAGATATATGTCATGAAGATCCTTCATTAGTATTAAAGGGAACTTACGGATCACCGACTTATGTATCAACAAACGCAGGCACAACTTTCACATCAACAGCAATTGCGGGCGGGTCTGGCGGGGGAGTCATTGTTCCTGACAGAGGATATCTGATTGCAATGCAGTCGGCGGGGCTTTTTAAAATGAATATTGTTTATACATTTACTCCACCGGCAGGTGTCGTCTTTACACAAATGAATATAAAACTTTCAATTGAAGGACTTTATAACGGCATAACTTTAAATCTGAGTGATACAATCACTGCATATCTGAGAAATATAACTGCGCCATATAATTTAATTGATTCGGCAAAAACAATTATTGATTCAATCACTCTGACAGCAGCATGTGTTTTCCAGAATGCTTCAAGCGGTACGTACTACATCGAGATCATTCACAGAAATTCAATTGAAACATGGAGTGATTTAGGTGGAGAAGTATTTACACGGGGAGTAACATCTGAATATGATTTCACATCGGCACAATCTCAGGCATTCGGAAATAATCAGGTGCTGATCGGATCGAAATGGTCTTTATACAGCGGAGATGTGGACAGGAATGGCTCAGTCAGCCTGACTGATATACTTATTGTTTATAATGATGCAAGCAGCTTTACAACCGGATATGTCGTTACGGATCTGAACGGTGATTATTCAGTAACGCTGACAGATATTCTTATTGCCTATAATAACGCTAACCAATTTGTGACAAAGAAAACACCTGAGACTCCATTGGCATATTTAAGGAAATCTGAATGATCTATTGAAGACTCTATGGAAAGACGAAATGTAATTTCTATTGTAGAAAATACTGTACAAAGCAGAATAGAGAACAGAATTTAATTTAAATTCAACAAGACAGCATGGAAACGTGCTGTCTTGTTTTATGGGCGTTGTCAAACCAGATTCATACTTTATATCTTTTATTTATCTAAATGCTCCAAATTCCGTTTAAACTAATTACAGCACATATAAAGCCGGAGAGGTAATAATCTTTTGCGGATTTTTAGTCCAGTTCAAAACAAATTATAATCTGTTGACAGCGGATTTTTTTATATATGAATCTGTTTAGATAATATTTTAAAAAGTATTTTCTATAATTAAGTAAAATAAAAATCGAGAATTGAAAAAAAATATTAACACCAAATTATTACCGGCTTTAATTTTGTGTTTATTAACAGCCAATAATATTTCTTCACAGACTTCCGAGGAAAAATTTTCTAAAGGCATAGGCTTCATTTACCACATCCGGTTTGACTCCGCAAAAATAATTATTGACGAAGTAATACGATCTGATCCCAAAAATCCTGCGGGATATTTTTTTCTCTCCATGATTGACTGGTGGAGAATAAATCTAAATAAAGAGAATGATTCACTTGATGAAAAATTCTTTAAAGAGATCGATAAGGTCATTGAGATCGCGGATGAGAAACTGGATGTAAACGAGTTTGATGATAATGCAATGTTTTATAAAGGAGGAGCGCTGGGATACAGAGGTCTGGTAAGAAGTCTGCGTGAAAGCTGGCTCAAAGCTGCTGAAGACGGAAGGGAAGCTTTAAATCTTTTGCAGAAGGCATATGATATTAACAGAAATAATAAGGATGTTATTTTCGGGATCGGCATGTATAATTATTTTGCAGAATATGTCCCCGATGCTTATCCTGTCGTAAAGCCTTTGATGCTGATCTTCCCGAAAGGAGATAAGATAAAAGGTCTGTCACAGATAAAGGAGAGCTCGAATGATTCGAAGTATACAAAGTCGGAAGCTAAATATGTTCTGGCTTATCTTAATCTGGTTTATGAAAAAAATTACAACGAAGCGGAGTTTTATTCAAAGATATTACATGAAGAATATCCTGAAAATCCTATCTTCGCAAAATATTTATACAACAGCTATGTCGGTCAGGGTAAATTTGATATGGCGCTTGAAGGCTGGAAAAAAATTATAGAAAATATCGACAGCGGAAAAACTGGATATGATAATTTGAATCTTAAGAGAGAGGCAAATTATTATGTAGCATTAAGCCTTTCAAAAATGAACAGGTTATCTGAAGCTGAACCTTATATAATCACAGCTGAAGAAGCAACTAAAATACTGGATAAAGACAATGAATCAGCTTATACAGCATTTATATATTTAGTTTCCGGAATGATGCATGATCTTAAGGGAAACAGATCAACTGCAGAGCTGTATTATGACAAAGTGCTGGCTATGAAGAATTTTCAAAACTCACATCAGGAAGCAGCGAGATTTAAAAAAGATCCATATAAATAGTTATACTGGATTTTAGATTAAGATCTCTCAAGATTTACTACTAATTTATTCTTCAAAGGCTTTATACTTATATCTATTGAAAACATTTGCAGACAGGATCATTAGTTTTAATGAGACAATTATTTTTTCAGGTGACCTGCCTGAAGGGATCCGCATTATGAATCCGTTCAGAGATAATAAAAAACTGTTCACTGTATGGTCAGGATTTTATAAGAAATATTACAGTGATAACAACAAAAGACATATGATCCTGGGAATCAATCCCGGCCGGTTTGGAGGAGGTATAACAGGAATTCCATTCACTGATCCTAAAAGGCTTATCGATAAATGTGAATTGAATTTCCCGGGTGATCTTAAACATGAATTATCTTCAGTATTTGTTTACGATATGATCGGGGAGTATGGAGGCGCAGCTGAATTTTACAAGAAGTTTTATATTAATTCGGTTTGTCCGCTGGGATTTACTGCGGCGGGAACTAAAGGTAAGGAATTGAACTATAACTATTACGACAGTAAAGAATTGACCTTATCTGTTTATGAATTTATAATCCAAAGCATAATCAGGCAGATCGCATTCGGAATAAACACTGATTTATGTTTCTGTTTTGGAAACGGAAAGAATGAAAAATTTCTCAGAAAATTAAACGATGAGAATAAGTTTTTTAAAAAGATAATTGCTCTTGAACACCCGAGATATATAATGCAATACAAAGCAAAGTCTAAACAGTTTTATATAGATAAATATTTATCAGCTTTTAAAATGGCTATTTAAAAATATAAAAGGTGTTCGCGGAAATTGAATTTGCAGTTTAAGGAAGTTCTGATTATAAAATATCTGTCCTCTTTTTAATAAAAAAAGATTCATCAGCTATCTGAATTTTTAAAGAAATAAAATTTTATTAAGTTCTCTTATCAAGTTTAGCAACTTTAAACTCAGATAATTGTCATAATCAATAAACCTTTAACCAAAGAATATTATGTTAATAAAAAAAAGTTTTTTCTTCCCTCTTATCATATCCCTATTTTTTCTATTGCGGCATACTTCATCAAGGGCTCAGGAAATTCCGAATGATAACGAAAATAATAATGCCACTGTAGTCGACAGCATTGACCTCGGTGAAAATCTGCTTGATTCAAATGAAGCTTATAAAAAACAATTTGACAGTCTTTCGAAAGATGGTGAATGGATTGAAATGAATAAAGCTGAATTCGTCCGGGCTGTCAGCGCTGAGACAGGTGAGGATCTTGAATCAGAATATCCGCAAACAACTGAAGTAATTTATATCTGGAGACCTTATTGTTCTGATAATTACTGGAACCCTTATTCAAATGGTAGATGGGTTTTCTCGGGGTATGGCTGGGTATGGCAGTCTTATTATGACTGGGGCTGGGGTCCGTATAATTACGGTCGCTGGTACTGCAGCAATCTTTACGGATGGACATGGATTCCTGGCCGCTGCTGGGCTGCAAACTGGGTAACCTGGCGCTGCAATGATCAATACGTCGGCTGGTATCCCACATGTCCTAACATATTCTGGAGAGGACACAGGAATATTTATACGAACCATCTTTTCGCTTACGCTCCTATCAACTGGATTTTTGTAAAGAAAAATGATTTTACAAAGAAGATAGATAATACAACAATTGTTAATACAAAATATAATGCCGGAATTCTGAAGAATTCGGGAAAAGTAAAGCCACTTGTTTACGTAGATCCGGGCATGCCTAAGTTTAAATATTCAGGACCTGATGTAAATGAGATTTCGAAAGAGACTGG
>JBDTWU010000045.1:0-4997 GCA_040006535.1 bacterium
TAGAACTTTTCAACGATATTAATCCGGATTTCTGGAATTGGTCAGTTCATAATCCGGTAAAACTCTTAAATGAAATAAATCAGAACTACCTGGATTTTGTAATTGAGAAAAAAAACCTCGGTGCAAGAATTCTCGCAATGTACGAAGAACAAAAAAATTATTTAGCCCGGAAGACTTTTTTTGAAGAAACTTATTTTAAGGCTAAGGAACCATCCATTGCATATTTTTCGGCGGAGTATGGGATTACAGAATGTTTAAAAACATATTCAGGAGGACTTGGGGTATTATCCGGTGATCATTTGAAGAGTTCTTCAGATCTTGGCTTGCCGCTGGTGGGAGTTGGGCTTGCCTATCACTACGGATTTTTTACACAGCTGATAAATCCCGACGGGTGGCAGACAGAAAATTATGAAGTAAATGAATTTCAGCATCTCCCCATAACATTATTGCGAGATGATAATTATAATCCAGTAAAAGTGTCTGTTAATTTTCCCAACAGAACAATATGGATACAGGTGTGGATCGCTCAGATCGGGAGGGTAAAGCTTTACCTGCTCGACACATTTCTTCCGGAAAATTCAGTTGAGGACAGAAGAATCACAGATATACTTTACGGAGGCGATAATGAAAAGCGAATATGCCAGGAGATTATCCTGGGAATCGGCGGAATGAGAGTTCTTGAAAAACTTGGCTTTAACATAAATACATATCATCTGAACGAAGGACATTCAGCATTTCTTTGCTTTGAGAGAATAAGAAATTATATGAAAAAACACAGCGTGTCTTATACAGAGGCAAAAGAGAAATGTTATTATTCGAATATTTTTACGACACACACACCTGTGCCTGCAGGTATTGATATTTTTACAAAGGAATTATTTTCAAAATATTTTAAGAAGTATGCTGAAGAGGAGATTGGAATTGATTTTGAAAAGCTGTTCCTTGAGGGAGATCTCGACGGTGAAAATAACCAGGACAATCAGTTCAATATGGCACACCTTGCAATAAATAATTCCAATTTTATAAATGGGGTCAGTAAGCTTCATGGAGAAGTTTCAAATAAAATGTGGAAACTCCCTCAGTCGCGCAGCCAGATCGATTATATTACTAATGGCATTCATACAACAAGCTATATTTCAAAATATACCAATATACTTTACTGCAAATATTTTTCAGAGAACTGGATCTATGATGAACATATGTGGGAAAGGATAAACGAAATTCCAGACGAGGAGCTCTGGGCATTAAGGAATCTAAACAAATACACTCTTATCAGCTTTTGCAGGGAAAGAATAAAAGAGAAGTGGATATTTCTGGGAGAAGAAAAAGAACGTCTGAAAGAAACTGAAAATATTCTTAATACCGGGGCACTGACAATCGGATTCGCAAGGAGATTCGCGACCTATAAAAGAGGGACATTGATCTTCAGAGATCTGGGCAGACTAAAAGAAATTGTAAATAACTCTTCCAGGCCTGTACAATTTATTTTTTCAGGAAAGGCACACCCGAAGGATGAAGGAGGAAAGAATCTCATTTCGGAAATCATTTCATACACAAGAAATGAGGATCTTAAAAATAAAATTATATTTCTTGATAACTATGACATCAATGTAGCACGTCATCTTGTTGAAGGCTGTGATCTGTGGCTTAATAATCCCCGCCGCCCTCTTGAAGCATCGGGAACAAGCGGGATGAAAATAATTGCAAACGGCGGATTAAATTTCAGTATACTTGACGGATGGTGGAATGAGGGTTATTCATCTGATAACGGCTGGAGTATAGACAGCTTCACTGACGAAAATATTCCTCTTGAGAAAAGAGATCAGTTAGAAGCAGAAAGTTTATACAGCACTCTGGAAGAAAAAATCATCCCCTTATTTTATTTAAGGAATAATAAAGGAATTCCGGAAGAGTGGCTGTATAAAATCAAATCATCCATTAAAAACCTTGCAGGATATTTCAGCACTAACCGAATGGTAAGACAATACTGTGAAAAATTCTATATGAAAGTTAAGTAATTAACGTTTATTTTGATAGAAAAAATTTTTATTTTAATCTAATCAAAAGCGACCGTATTTTACAATTTAAGTCATCCCCTGCTTTCGAAGGTGAACAGGCAATTTGTTGATTTAAAAGTTTTTATATCATTACTTTTAAATAATTGTAAGATCATTCAAAAATTAAAATGTCAGATACGATCTGTTTATTTGAATTATTAAAAATTAATTAAATATTTGAAAGGGATGAAATGAAAACTGTTTTCATTTTAGTATTATTTATTTCCATAGCACTGATCAGCTCGGGCGATCTGATCTCGCAGAGCGACAACCCCAATCTTGACCAGCCTCCAAGACAATACTGGGATCATATCTCAAATGTATTAACCAGGCCTGCTTCTGTAATTACAGATAACTCCGGTTATGATAACTTCGATCTCGGAGTTGATTTTGCTGAAGTTCACATTTCAGAAAATCCACGAAACCCATTATGGTTTTTTCTTGCATATAATACCAACGCAACTTACTATTCACTAAATGGAATTGATTATCTGAGAAACAATCCAAGCTTTCCTAATGCAGCCGGAGATCCTATCACCGCCTATGACAGTCTGGGCAATTTATTTTATGATAATATGAAAAGTCCGATCACGGGAACATGGAACGTTCGTTCGACCAATAACGGCCAGACATGGTTTCCGTCAGTATCAGCTAATATAGGCAACGATAAAAACTGGATCGCTGCTGACCAGACCGGCGGACCTTTTGCGAATTATATTTATGGCGGGATGACACCGGGAAATTTTGTAAGAAGCACCGATAACGGAGCTTCATTTGTAAACACATTCGTTTCGACTAATCAGCTTCCGGGAGCGATGGTATGCGTAGGAGCAAATATGATTAGTGGGAACATTCCCGGCGGATGCGTTTATTTTGTGACAACTACGGGAAGCTCATTTACTCCAACATGGACCTTTAACCGTTCAACTGACGGAGGTGCAAGCTTTACTCTTATGTCACAGCAATCCTTTGCGAATTTCGTCGGTACAAATGTAGGAGGAAGAAATTCAATTCAAAACATGAGAACACGTCCATATCCTTATATAGGGGCAGATAACAGCAACGGGCCAAATCGCGGAAGATTATATTTGATCTACGCATCAAACAATCCCGGCGGGGACGGAAATAAGCCGGATATTTTTTGCAGGTATTCCACCGATCAGGGTACTTCATGGTCAGGTGAAGTTGTTGTAAATGATGACGCAAATTCTCAAAATAATAATCAATGGCATCCGGCAATGTGGTGTGATAAAGAAACAGGAAGGCTTTATGTACAGTGGATGGATACAAGAGATTGTCCGACAAGCGACAGCGCTTTGATATATGCTTCATATTCCACTAACGGAGGAGCTTCTTTCGTCACCAACCAACAAATTTCCACACGGAAAATGCGAATTAATTGTACCACATGCGGAGGAGGCGGGACACCTGCGTACCTTGGTGATTATAACTCTATGATTTCTAATTCTGTCACTTCCACATTAGCATGGGCAGATTTCAGAAATAATAATTTCGGAAGTTATGTTGCTTATTTTCCGGACTATGCAATGAAAACAAGTATCCCATATCTAAATGTGAATAACGGACAAAGTGCAACCTTTAAAGTGAGTGTTCCCGGTGTAAAATTATATTCGAACAAGGTTAAGTTCATAGCGACGATAGATACATTACCGTTGAGCGGGTCACTGAATGTTTCATTTGTGGGAAAAGATTCAATCACCGCATTTCCTGATTCAGTAACTGTCAGAGTTGAAGCCGTCGGATCAGTTACGGCTGGAAGGTACAGAATCAGAGTCGAAGCAAGGGGTCCAAATGGAACTCCTGCTCACAGAAGAATGGTAGATGTGCTTGTAAATTCCTCTTATCTTACAGTCGGTACAAACAGACCGGGAATAGTCGATTTCAAAATTAACGGAACAACTTACAATCAGACCCAGCAGATTCCTTTTGTAAACGGAAGCGTGGTGACTGTTCAGGCAGTAAGTCCGAGAACTATTGGAAACAATCAGTATGTATTTTCAAGCTGGTCCGATGGTGGCGACACTACACACACGGTAACTATTAATTCAAATCTTAATCTGACTGCTATTTACAAAATTCAGTATAGGTTACTCATATCATCAACACAGGGAAATACTTTCGGCGGAGGTCAATATTATGATTCATCTTCCAACGCAACGTTCGGAGTACTCTCAAGAGTTGTTATAAACGGAGGAACTACTTATTACTTCAGAGGCTGGACAGGTTCAAGTATAAATTCTTATACAAGTCCTGACAGTTCCGGAGTCGATTCGGTAGTCGTATTGCCAATGTTAAATCCAATTGTTGAAACTGCACGATGGACTACAACAACGGGTATAAATCAGGTTTCCTCTGTAATTCCTGAGAGATATAATCTGTACAATAATTATCCGAATCCGTTCAACCCGACAACCGTGATAAAATTTGATGTTGCGAAAAATGAATTAGTCAAACTGAAAGTTTATAATGTGCTGGGAGAAGAAATTGCTGTGCTGGTTGATCAGAATTTATCTCCGGGAAGTTATTCTGTGGGTTTTGATGCCAGCTCGTATCCAAGCGGAATGTATTTCTACAGGCTTGAGTCACATGAATACGTCGATACAAAAAGAATGATGCTCGTTAAATAATCAGAACAGTTAATTATTTATTTTAAGTTAATGGCTTAATTGAGTTTTCTAAATCAGAAACTTAAATTTTAAATTATATGGAGCAAGAGGCAGTCACCTCTTGCTCTTTTTATTAACCGGCAAATGAACTATTCAGGAAATCAACAAACCTGTCATCTTATCTTTCATTTATCTTAAACTCTCCTACTACAAAAAATTCCGAACTTATATTATTTAATTTACTTTCCATTAAGAAAAAGCTTGCCTCCAAAAAAGTAAGCTCCGGTATTTTAATATTTTTTAGTTCTGAAAG
>JBDTWU010000046.1:0-4713 GCA_040006535.1 bacterium
TACAGAAGCAATTTTAACTCCGGAATCCCTGACTGCTTCCTTCGCAAACTTTATCATATTAGGATAAACGCATACTGCTGCAACGTGAGGGATCGAATCATCGCCGGGCTTGGGGCTTATAGCTTTCTGACTCATTGCGTAAACTTTACCTTCAGAATCTTTTCCCTCAAGCGTTGTAAGGTCGATCATTGATATTGCGGTTTTCAATGCCCATACTTTGCTGTCGGTCTTAATGCTCCGGGATGCAAGCATAGCAGCTCTTTCTTTTGCTCCAATCTCATCTACGGAGATGTTGAAGTTATTAAGAAAAGAATTTACATTATTCATACAACTTTAAGAAAATGTTTTTAAAAGTTTAAATTGGTTTTTTATAAAATAGTTTTTTACTTCTTTCCAGGTAGTTCCGTTTAAAGAAATCGGGTCGGAATTCTTCTCGGCTTCTTCAAAATAAAGTAATGATCTATTTAGATGATAAAAACTAGTTCCATTTACATTAAATTTTTCTAACAGATAATTTTTTAATTCCAATAGCTGCATCTTCTTCAGAATTTCAAAAATATCATAGAAATCTCTTTTAGTATTCCTTTGAGATATTGCTTTGCATTTCATGCATGCCAGATCTTCTATACTTGCTAAATTAATATTCAAATATTTTTGAAAATCCTTTAGTAACTTATATGGATAAAAAAAAAATGATATAAATATGTTATTAATTTCTCCGTTTATTGTATCATCACTGATTGAAGAAACTGTTCCACCGAAATCCTTTATAATAATTCTTTCATATTTTTGTGGATTAAATTTGATTTCACTAAAAAAATCTAAATCAACACTCTCACGATGTCCTAATTGCATTGCAAGGGCTGTTCCTCCCGCGAGATAAAATGCTTCACTAATTTCTTTAATTTCAGATAATCTGTTTAAAAGACGGAGTTGCTCGGGATGGAGAACTTCGAGAAACATACTATTTCATCTTTATTTATTTTATAATATAAAGCCCAGTAATTTGCGGTTCTTCTGTCAATGATCAATGAATTCTTAACTGCATTAATTACTTCATCATCTGCAAAAGTTTGGAGCATCCAGTTTATATGCTCCATTCTTCCATTTTGTAATATTCTTTCAATAGTATATTTTTTATACTTCAAAATATCCAATTTATTAATATCCGTATCCCAAAATATGGGCTTGAGTAATTTTCTTTCTTCTTGGGTTAAGCTTTTCAAACCTTTTTTTTGCAATTTAAATTATTTTCATATTTGTTTACTAATGATTCTTTACAGGTGCTCTCTGCTGGATAGCCGGATTTTGCTCTGTCAAATGTTCTTTTATTTATTTTTAATGTTAATTTGTCTACATAAATTCTAAAATTTTATGCGTCTTAAAATAATTATTCCATACGTATTCTGAAAGGAATTTAAATAAAAATTTCAATACTTCTTAATCTTGTTAATTATCTCTTTAATCTTTTCTTCCATATCATCATCGGAAATTGTCTTTGATTCAGATGATTCAGATGATTTAACTGGACTAACAAACTCTCTTGACTCATCCGGTTCAACAGACTTATCGGACTCATTTGTCTCAATTACCACTAATGCCTCAATCGGTTTGACCGGCTCGGCTGAAATGTCTGATTCCTCGGATTCACCTAACTCACCTGCCTCATCTTCCTCCCATTTATAAACATTAACCGAAAGCGGAGGCAATTTAACCCGGATGGAATTAAGAAAATCAAATCTGGGATTATCTTCTGAATGAACGCCGCCATAATTTCCGATATCGCTTCCTCCGTAAACTGCTGCATCACTATTTAATATCTCTTTGTAAAATCCGCGCTGAGGCACTCCGAATAAATAATTCCCCCGGACGACAGGTGTCATATTAAAAGTAAAAAGAAGCATTTCACTTTTATCAGAATTGTATCTGACAAAAGCTATTACACTGTTATCCGAATCAGAAAAATCCAGCCATTGAAATCCGCTGCTTTCAAAATCAACTTCGTAGAATGCAGGTTCCTCTTTATATAATCTGTTTATTTCTCTAAAAAATAATTGAAACTTTCTGTTATAATCAATATCTAAAACTTCCCAGTCGAGCCGGGATTCAGAATTCCACTCGCTGTATTGTGCAATATCATTTCCCATAAAGTTCAGCTTCTTTCCCGGATGGGCAAACATAAATCCGAACAGTAACCTTAAATTTGCAAATTTTTGCCACTCGTCTCCCGGCATTTTTTCAATAACAGATTTTTTTAAATGAACTACTTCATCATGTGATACAGGCAATAAAAATTTTTCATTGAACGCATACCATATTGCAAATGTTAGCTTGCCGTGATGAAATTTTCTGTACACAGGATCCATTGAAAAATATGCGAGTATATCATGCATCCAGCCCATGTTCCATTTCATGTCAAATCCTAATCCGCCCAGATGTACAGATTGTGTCACGCCGGGCCATGATGTTGACTCTTCGGCGATCATCATCACACCTTTATGTTTTTTGTGAACCGTCTCGTTCAGTTTTTTAATAAAGCTTACTGCTTCCAGATTTTCCTTGCCTCCGTAAATATTCGGCTCCCATTCACCATCCTTTCTGGAGTAATCCAGGTAAAGCATTGATGCAACTGCATCAACACGCAGTCCGTCGATATGATATTTTTCGAGCCAGAATAATGCATTTGAGATCAAAAAATTTCTTACTTCATTTTTTCCGTAATCAAAAACATATGTCCTCCATTCTTTATGAAATCCTTTTACAGGATTTTCATAAGCATATATTTCCCTGCCGTCAAAGTTGCCCAGCCCGTGCCCGTCTGTTGGAAAATGTGAAGGCACCCAGTCGAGCAAAACTCCGATCCCGTTCTGATGACAATAGTCAACGAAATACATAAAATCCTCCGGAGCTCCGTATCTGCTTGTCGGGGAAAAATAATTTACTATTTGATATCCCCATGAAATATCTAAAGGATGTTCCATTACAGGAAGAAGTTCAATGTGTGTGTAATTCATATCCTTTACATAATCAACAAGCTCATGTGCAAGCTGTCTGTAATTTTTATAGCCCCACTCATTTGAGAATCCCTGTTCGCCCGGATCTTTATTAAAATATTTTTTCCAGGATCCCGGATGTACTTCATAAATTGAAACAGGATTTTTCATGTAAGAAGGATTTGATGATTTTTTTCTCAGACTCATCCAATCTTTGTCATTCCATTTATAATTTTTGAGCGACTCGACTATCGAAGCATTACCCGGTCTTAATTCAGTTTTAAAAGCATAAGGATCCGACTTAAGAACCAATTCACCCGATTTTGATTTAACTGCATATTTATAAAGTGCTCCTTCCTGAATATCAGGAATAAATAAATTCCAGTATCCTGAGTGTTCAATTTCATGCATTTTATTTTCACCCGGCTTCCAGTCATTGAATTCACCTGCAACGCTTACAGATTTTGCATTAGGAGCCCAGACAGTAAATGAAACTCCTTTTTTTTTCTTTACGGTTTTAATTTTTGCCCCAAGCTTTTCATATGATTTGAAATGATTGCCTTCACCCAGAAGATGCAGATCGAGATCGCTCAGAGCCGCAATTAGTTCAGCCGCAGATTTAGGTTTAATTTTTTTGGATTTTTCTTTAGTCGGATTTTCGGAAGACTTATTTTTTTTGGACATGTAAAAAGAATTTAATTCAAAATCCGCAAAAGAATTTAAAATTGAAATTCAAATATATTGAAAACATTTAATGATATTAATGATATTGTTACTTCCCTTCAAATTTTCATTCTCATTCCAAATTCTAAAAATAATATATTTGTTTGTCCACGCCTGAGGGCAGGAGTAGATTTTCCTGGACGAGTATGTCAGGGGTAAAATTTAAGTAAACAAAATATTAAGAATAAAACCCCTGATAACATCATCAGTCCATCAAGATAAAAGTAATACCAGTAGTCGGATTTTGTAAGGATACTGTAATTATATGAAAACAATAACAGTATCCCGGGGAAAACAAGTATGCAAAATTGAATTACCGAATAATAATCTTTAAGCAGCAATATTCCTGTAAAAAAAAATATTATAAGACAGCTATAATAAAATATCCGGATGCTCTTTATGCTTAATACCCCTACAATGTTTCTGATATTTTGTTTCCAATCCTCTTCCCTGTCACGATAATCAAATAGTATGCATATCGGATATATCAGAAAAAATCTGTTCAAAGAGAATAAAATATTTTCCTGATCAGGGCTCATTCTATTCATTGCCAAAGGCAACACGACAGTCACAAGGGTCCAGGCCATTGCAAGGTAGATGGTCTTTCCCAAAATAATTTTTTTTAACAATTGGAAAGGGCGAAGAGGAATTTTATTAGCCGAATAAAAAAAAGTAATGAAAGCGACAACAAGAAGAAGTAAAATGTGATCTCTTAAGGCATAAATAAAAATCAGGCTTCCTGTAATGCCAACAATAAATAACAGAAGCAGAAGAGGTTTGTTATTATTAACCCAAATATATCTCTCGGAAGTACTCTGAACATCAGGAGTAAGGTACCAGTGAAAGCTATAACTTGTCAATGTTGCAAAAAAAACAAAGTACAGAAAATGAAAATCGATGTTTAAATGAAAGGAATATGTTGTGTATATTACCATTATTACAGCACAGACTGCAATGAACACATTTCCAAAGATGAAAGCATTTAAAAAATTAGCCG
>JBDTWU010000047.1:0-6762 GCA_040006535.1 bacterium
CGTCAAAGCTGTACGACGCGGTAGTGCCATTTGCATTTGTCCCGTTCTCCATCGGAGTATACATTGAATCGACAATAGCTGAGCGGATCATAGGATAATTGCTGATCCTCACTTCATCAAGGTACCCGAACACTCCATTCATTGCGCTTGATCCCCCGATGTATAATGAATCGGTGCCGTTAGTTATATTGCTTCCTCCAAACAGAGTTCCTGATTTAACATTTTTTCCATTTACATAAAAATTAAAATAGCGTCTGAGATTATCATACCAGTAGGTAAATGCAATATGGCTCCATTGATCCAGAGGAAGTGTATCCTGAGAATCATAGGTGAGTCCGTTTATTTTTGCTACAAGTTTTTTGTCCAAAAAGTTAAGACTGTAATTTGTACCTGCTCCGCCGCCGGGAGGTCCTTTATGAATGATCGCTGCCGGTGAATTATCCAGTGGATATATCCATGCCTGCAATGTTACACCTGAACCCGGACTGATCGCCGGACTATCAGCACCTGCGAGGTATTCGCTTGCAGCACTTAAGTAAAGACATTGATTTGGCCAGAGATATTTGTTAGGTGCATTACCAAGATCTACTGCAGACACTCCATGAGCGGTACCGTTGTTTCCATGATTCGACCAGTCATTAAGATCAAATTTTGTACCGATAGAATTATATTTCTGAAAAGGTATTGACATAATAAGACTGCTGTAATAATCACCGCTGTTTGTTTCAAGTGATAGATTTTTATTTTGAGTGATCAAAGTTCCATTACGAACACTGTTCCATATCCTGACTTCATCAATCATTCCGGAAAACGAAGTATTGAAGGAAGCTATTCCGATATATAATGAATCCGTACTTGATACAGGAGCAGCGCCCGCTATCACCGCGCTGTTATCAATCGTTCCGTTAAAGTATAATGCAAAAGAATTGCTCGGTGCATCATAAGTTGCGGCAATATGTGACCATTGATTCAAAGGACATGAATTATTACTTGTAAGTCTCAGAGTTCCATTTGTCCATACATCAAATCTTCCGGTGCTTTGCAGTCTCATTCCATAAATTTTTGCAGCACCAAAGGGGCCGCCTTTGCAAATTACACCTTTGCTGAATCCATTATAAATATTAGGATTGACCCATGCTTCAAGGGTAAAGCTTCCTGTGATATTGTTAGTTGATGTGTTGGGAACTCCTACATAGCTAAAGTTTGAACCTGCAAAGAAGCATGCCTGATTCCAGAACATCTGTGCAAATATTTTTTCTGAATTTGAAAATAATAAAAGCAAAGTTACTGTAAATAATGTAAATATTTTGTTTTTCATTTTTTAATGCTCCTTTTAATTTGGTATTGTGTATTGAATAAATTTTTTATTAAACCTATTTACATTTAACTTTGAACTTATATCCACTATCTGTTAACTATTAATTACTATCTATTAACAATTAATTGCTAAAGTATCACCGGCTTGCAAATATCGCTGACACTATTGTTCTTCTCATTGTCCCCTTCATCTACCTGTTTTTCAAAATCTGCAATTATAGTAAATTCACAATCAGGATCGAAACAATTTGCCGGAAATCTAAACTGAAGCTCTGCAGATTCTCCAGCTTTGATCGGAGGAGTATTAACGTTAACTCTTTGAGAGCCAAACATAACAGTCGTCATTGAAGGGCCAGCATCCTTGTTTCCCTGGTTCTTTATTGTAACCAGCAGTAAATTTCCGGCTGCATCCATTCTGCAAAAAGAATTTGTTCGAGTACCGGGAGGCATAACAGGAATAAGATCAGTTGCGCTAGTGCTTTTTATAAGGGACTGTAAAGGTTTAATTCCAAGTATAGTAATATTATGGCTTCGGAAATCAGGATTATCATCATTCTTATCTGAAAAATCGGAGGATAGTTTATAAGTCAATACTCCTTTGCCGGTAAGAGGGTCTTTAGAATAATTCCAGTTGTCGATACGAATTCCTGCCTTTGTAATATGTTCATCATCGCAAACGTATCCAAGTTCCCATCCAGTCAAAATGGGAATAGCAAATTTATAAGGAATATTTTTAACGACATACTCTTCCTGTTTAGTATGTCCCGTTGCTCCATCGCAATCATCCTCATGAGGTAAGATACTGTATGGAGGATCGATAATGGAAACATCATCCCCGCCTAAGCCGGAAACCATTTCACCGAATCCATATGCTCTTCTGCCATCATTATCTTTATAGATCGCATGAGTTTCCCAGCTTACAAAACCTGAGTCCATGCGGCCCGAATTAGAAGGAAGAATTGGATCAAAGTCTGTCAATGCTTTTTTATATCTTTGACTCGTCATGGATCTTTCACTATGATCTATGTTATATGCTATCTGCAGAAGATGATGATCTACGTCACAGCCTCCATACCAGACCATGCCAAATCCCCGTGGAAGTATTGCGACATCCGGACTTGTAACAAAAGCGGGATTAAACAGGAATGACTTGTATGTAGATAATGCTGTTGTGGTATTTGCATTATCAGATCCGAAAAAGTTTGCATTAATAGGATCCGTATCTCCACAAGAACCGTCATCCTGATCAACTACCAATGATACTGTCTTTTCAGACCAGGCTACAACAGTATAATTGTAACACAAACTGTAAGAGTCGTCAAAATTTTTATCCGAAATAATTCCTGTTGCTTCCCACTTTAATGCAAGAACTCTTTTCTCAGGTATTTCTTCAAGCCGAATATTTCTTATAGTTGCTCCCATTCCATCTACGTGATGATCCCCATCCAGATATTGAAGCTTCCATCCGTTAAGAAAAACTGCAGCGTTTGTGGCAAACGCAGGCAGCTCCCTAATGCCTTCAATTTTTATTACATCCTTTGTTCCTGACTTAGTCGATTTGGCACATGCTGAACCATGATACACAACCAATGTATCCTGAGATAACAGTACCATGGAACTGCTGCTGTCGGTCAACTCAGCAAGCGGAGTTTCACCCAGTAATTTGCAGAATGGCGATGACACACTCGCACAAAATCCGCATGAGTCAACAAGAACAGCCGGAAGAATAACTGCGGAAAGTAAAACGACTGACCTTAAAAATAATTTTATAGTTTTCATTTTTTTAGTATTAAGTATTAAGTAATAAATATTAGTTAAAACCCTCGCTGTATCTTTCACCGAATTAAAAATTAAAAAAGAGGATGTAAGAATGAAGAAAGTAATTAATCTTGTTTTCATAAATAACTAATAGTTTAAAGTTAAAGGTTAAATGTTAAAAGTGTTCAAATTTATATTTGAAGTTTCATTCTTCCGTCTCACGTTTCACTTTTGACATGACGTCTTACGTTGAAATGCCTTTCTCCCCGTCTTATATGTCAAAGACGGGTTGAACGGCAGCTTTCTGAGTGACAGAAAGGAAGGAGATGAGAAATTTTTATGATGTGAAATCACTCAGAAATTTTTATTTATTAATTAACTACAAACAAAAGTAACTTAAATCAATATTTTTTTCCAAAGAAGATTTTTCTCAATTGCATCTTCAGAATTTTATAATACTGTGGCAAATTTATAACAGCATTTTGTAATTTCCAAAAGTATTTTCCCAGTAATGTGAAGGGATTTTTGGGTGTAGCATCTAAGTAGAAACTGTGTAATTGTCCAAAACTAATAATTTTTTGCATATTATTATCAGTTATTTCATTTTAATTTGTGAAAGATTTTTTAATAAATTTTTAATGGTTAATGCCAAAGCAGTAAATATAATAAGAGGGCTTAACAGGAAAGAGCTGCTGAAGTTTGAAAAATTTATTGATTCCCCGTATTTTAACTCCAACACAAAGCTCAAGAAGCTTTACAAAATTCTAAAAAACTTTTATCCGGATTTTGAGTCGCCTCAGTGCAATAAAGAGAACATATACAAGTATGTTTATGATAAGGAAAACTTCAGTGATGAGAAATTAAGAAAATTATTTTCAGATCTTTATAAGCTTGCGGAAAAATATCTTGTCGTGTTGAATCTCGAAAGGAACAGGATGGATTACAGCAAACTTCTGCTTGAAGAACTGGATTCACGAAAGATCGATAATGTTTACCTTTCAAAATATAACGAAGCTGCTGAGTATCTTAATAAGATCGGATATCATTATCAAATATTCCTTCGCTCGCACGAGCTTAAATGGCAGAATGTGAGTTTTCATCTTTCGAGGGGAGAACAATTTAAACTGCCGCCGGAGATCTTTGAAAGATCGGAACAACTGATCTTTTATTTTTTATCCGATTTGTTTATTACTCTCAATGATATAGATATGAATAAGTTAAACTTTAATTATGCTCATCCGCAGAACCTTCCTCAAAAATTTGTGGACAATTTAAATATGGAATCCATTTATAAATATATCCGGGAAAATGATTTCAGGAATAAGGAAATTTTTTCATTGTATTATTTTGCATTCCTTATGAATAAACATTTTGATAATGAACATTATTTTTTTCAGTTAAAAAAATCACTCGACGCAAATATCGATAAGCTTAATAAACCGGGGAAGATGAATTTCGTATTGCTCATGATCAACTATTGCAACCTGAAAATGAAAAAATCAAATAATCTGGAATTTGAAAAAGAAAAACTTATCCTGTATGATAAATTAATTAAATATGAATTGTATGACAGTAACTATTTCAGAACAGATGTATTCCTGAATATTTTTATGACATACCTCCGGCATGGTAAGGTAGCGGAGGCAAATACTTTTATTGAAGATAATATAAGATCAATTAATCCCGCCCATAGTAAAAGCTTGATTTCCCTTTGCAAAGCGTCGATACTTTTTGAAACCGGGAAGTATCAGGAATCACTTGCAATAGCTGCAAAGATACGATCGAACATGCTCTTCATAAAGATATACCTGAGGAAGCTGCTCATGAAGATAGATTATGAGCTGCATGAGTTTGATACAACTAAAGATTCAGCCAATAATTACCGACAGTTTATTGTAGGCACAAAAATAATCGGCGAGACAAACAAGAATATATTACTCGAGTTTATAAGAAATTACAACGACCTCATAAAATTAAAGATCGATAATACGGACGGATTTATGATGCGGGAATTAAAAAAGAAAATTGATACTATCAGCGACGGATTGGACAGAGAATGGTTTACAAAGAAAATAGAGTCAATTGGTTAGTGCCGAACTTTTTTAATTTTATGTGTAATGATAAGAAATAATGCCATACTAATTCTGAATACTTTTTCCATCGAAGAAGCAGGTCTCTTCGATGATTTCCTGAACTCCCCTTTTCATAACAAGAATACAAAGGTCATTCAGCTTTTTAATGTATTGAAAAAATATCATCCTCATTATAATGATGATAATATTTCCGGAGAAAATCTTTTTAAAGAATTATTCGGCAAATTAAAGTACAGAGAATCGTATATCCGGAATCTGTTCTCGGATCTGAATATTTTAGCTGAAAAATTTTTACAATACATTCATATCAATAATAATTATACCTATGACAAGCTTCTTATTGAAGAGCTTAACAACCGGGATATAACGGGTTTAATGGAGAAAAAAGTAAGGCTGTTTGAAAAGAAAATAAATACGAACAAATCAAGAGATGAGGAATTTTACGGCAACAGGCTTTTTATTTATACAATGTTAAGTTTTGCAAAAGTTGATAAAACTCTTACCGACAGGTTTCGTGAAGATCAGATATTAAGTATAATCAAATCGTTTATGATTTCTTTAATGGAAAGTTCGTTTTATCAGTTAGTCGAAGAGCAGCGTGTAAAAATCAAACACAATTACGATTTTTTAATAATTACACTGGAATATTTAAAACATCATTTATCTGATTTTAAAGATTCTCCGTTGTTATTAATTTTTTATTATTTATGGGTAAGTTTATTGAATAAAAATGACGATGAAAATTTTACAATAGCTAAAAACCTTTTTCGAAAATATTTCTCTGTTTTGACTCAGGCAGATAAAAAGAATATTTACTCAGTAATGCAGGTTTATTATATAAACAAAATAGACAGCGGAAAAGACTCTTACAGCAGAGAGCTGTTAAATCTTTTCCTGGAGATGTTAAAATTCAATATTGTTTCGCATAAAGAAAATGATATCATAAATTTAAATTTATTCAGAAACATCATAGTTCAGTGCATTAAGCTGAATGAAATTAAGATCTTAAAAAAATTTATTCTTAAATATATAATTTATGTTCGTTCTGAAAGCCGTGCAAGTATGTCCGCATATTCATATGCACATTTAAATTTTCTTCAGGATAATTTCGAAAAAGCTTTAGAACTGTGCAACGAAATAAATTTTAATGACCTTCTTTTGTCTGCTAATGAAAATCTTTTTTTTAAAAATGATATTAAAAAATTAAGTCTGATGTGCCTTTATGAATTGAATTCAATTGAAAGCGCAATGTCCAATATAGATGCTCATAAACATTTCCTCCGTAATTCCAGGCTAATTAAAGAAAATACCAGAATAAGGATTATGAATTTTTTAGGTTTTGTAAATGATCTGTTAAAATTAAAAATTAATTTTGACGACTTTAAACTGGCTTATATCAAAAATAAATTATTAACATCAAAAGAATTAACAGGCAGGGAATGGCTGCTGCAGAAAATTGAAGAAATGGAAAAAGATGTTCTCAATAATAAGAGTTGAGAACATATTTAATCATGCAAATCTCTCTAATTGTTGCCTTTTAGAAATTAAATATTAGTGCTTCCCCTCTAATCATCTTTGACCCATTTCTTATTTA
>JBDTWU010000048.1:0-1779 GCA_040006535.1 bacterium
CCGATAATTTTCATTCTGATCAGACTTCAGATGGAATGAGGAAGGTGGAAGGAAATTCAGCGCGTACTGAGATAGAGTATAATCTATCGAAGACCGACCTGTTGAATTTTAATGTGCGTTATAATAATGGAAAGAGGCAAGGAGGTTCAACTGAAAATATATCTGTATATGATTTCCGAAATAATTTAAATCAGAATTCCAGCACGTTTTCAAATAACACAGAGAAAAGTGAGAGCTATTCATATGGACTGAATTATAATAAATTATTTAAAGACAGGAACAGGAGCCTGACAGGTGAAGCAGTTTTCTCATATGATAAAGAATATGAAAATGAATTTAAACAGACCGGATTTTTATTTCCATTAAATACACCAACTTTATTTTCCAAAACAGACAGCAAGGATCTGACAAAAGAACTGAATTTCCAGACGGATTATTCAAATCCATTTTTCAGGACTTCAAAGGTAGAAGCCGGATTAAAATATAATTTCAGAGATACAAGAGCTGATAATTTATATTACAATCAAAATAACATCACAGGAAATTATGATATTGATACAAACCTGACTGATGATTTCAGCTTTAAAGAAAATATAGTAAGCGCATATGCAGTTTACAGCAATGAGGGAAAAGACTTTACATATAATCTGGGTTTAAGAGGTGAGTACTGGAAATATGGCCTTAATCAGTTTAACAGAAATTCAGAAATTACAAAAGACAGAATAGATTATTTTCCCAGTGTTAGCATTTCAGAAAAGTTAGGTTCGACGGAAGAAATTTCATTAAGCTATTCAAGAAGAGTTCGAAGACCTGGTTTCCGGGACCTATCTCCTGAAACAAGAATAATGAGTTCAATATTTTATAGTAAAGGAAATCCTGATCTCAGCCCTGAATATATAAATTCATTTGAGCTAAATTTCATTAAGTTCTTCAATGAATTCTCAGTAACACCTTCTTTATTTTATAAACTGACAACTAATAAAATATCACGATACAGCACTCTGATCGACAGCAATATAACTTTAAGCACACCGGTGAATGCAAATAAAGAAAATTCTTACGGAGGAGAATTATTAATCAACGGTTCGATAAGTAGAATGCTCAGTTTGAACGGAAGCTTAAGCTATTTCAGACAGGAAATTATTTTGGATTCACTGGGTTCAAATTCAACAAACACTTTTGCCGGTAGGCTCTTTGCAAATTTAACACTTCCATGGGATGCCGGTGTACAGCTGACATATTTTTACAGAGGAAAAACAGTAACGCCGCAGGGATTGGTCGATCCGGTTAGTTCATTTGATGTGGCATTAAAAAAAGATTTTTTTAATAAAAAGCTTTCTCTGAATTTCAGGGTTGCAGATATTTTTAATGCACAAAAAATGTCAGGCAGTACAGCTACTGATCTGTATTCACAATTTTTCAGCAGACAAAGAGAATCCCGGGTTGCTTCTCTGACAATTACATATAAATTTGGTTCAGAGGATAAAAATAAAAAGAATGAAAGAAAGAAAAGAAGGCCGATCGATAATCCCGACAGCACCAATGATCCGGACTTTTAAAAACTATAAAATAAAAATTTTAATAAACTTCAATACTTTATACATCTGACGCCTGCTCAACAAAATTAAAACGAATTTTCAATAATTTTATTTCATCTTCCTCGATTTAGATTGATCCTCAAAATATACTGGACAGCATTGATAAATTACTTACAGCAACTACAAAGTAAGGATAGTTTTTATTTTTTATTATTACTAATTTCATTACATCAAAAAAATA
>JBDTWU010000049.1:0-5249 GCA_040006535.1 bacterium
TTCCTTATCCTTAAGAAGCTTTGAAAGCAGATGGACAAATGCCATAGTTGTAGCAACTTCCCTTTCTCCATTACCCTGATAAAATTCTTTAAAAAAATCATCTGATGGAATTTTCAAAGAAGGTGCCGACTCACCGTCCCTTTTTGGTAAGAAACCTCCGAGCTCTTTTCTTCTCTGCATCAAATATTTTGTTTCTTCACTGTCCTCTGAAGGTCTGTAAAATGGTGCTTCCGCAACATCCTCATCCGCTATTGGAATTCCGAATCTGCTTCTGAACACACGTAATTCCTGCTCATTTAATTTCTTTTGCTGATGTGTTATGTTTTTCCCTTCTCCCGCTTCGCCAAGGCCATAACCTTTAATCGTTTGTGCAAGTATTACTGTCGGCGAACCTTTATGGTCGACTGCTTCTTTATATGCCGCATAAACTTTCTCAGGATCATGACCTCCACGCTTAAGTTTTTGTAATTGTTCATCTGAATAATTTTTTACCATATCGAGAAGCTCAGGATGTTTTCCGAAAAAATCTTTTCTGATAACATCTCCGCCTGAAACTGTATATTTCTGAAACTGTCCGTCGACCACCTCATCCATTCTATCGACCAGCAATCCGTCCTCGTCTTTGGCAAGAAGAGGATCCCAGTCACCACCCCAAATTACTTTAATTACATTCCATCCTGCTCCTCTGAAAACTGCTTCGAGCTCCTGAATTATTTTTCCATTTCCTCTTACCGGACCGTCAAGACGCTGAAGATTACAATTGATAACAAATATTAAGTTGTCAAGCTTTTCACGTGATGCAAGTGTTATCGCGCCGAGTGATTCCGGTTCATCTGTCTCACCGTCACCCAAAAATGCCCAGACTTTTTGTTTAGAAGTATCTTTAATTCTCCTGTCTTCAAGATAACGATTAAACCTTGCCTGATATATGGACATGATCGGAGACAGACCCATTGAGACAGTCGGATATTCCCAGAATCTCGGCATCAGCCATGGGTGAGGATAAGAGGAAAGCCCTCTTTCAGAAGATAATTCCCTTCTGAAATTTTTCAGATCGTTTTCAGAAATTCTGCCTTCAAGCATGGCACGTGCATATATACCGGGAGCTGCATGTCCCTGAAAATAAATTAAATCTCCTCCGCCCGGATCATTTTTCCCTCGGAAGAAATGATTGAAACCGATCTCATATAAAGTTGCCGATGAAGCATAAGTTGAAATATGACCCCCGATCCCGCTGAGCTCACGGTTCGCTCTGACTACCATTGCCATCGCATTCCATCTTAAAATACTTTTGATGCGTCTTTCAATTTCACGGCTTCCCGGAAATACCGGCTGCTTATCCGGTGGAATTGTATTTATATAAGGTGTATTCGCAGTAAAAGGAATTTTTACACCTTTCTCCTGAGCTCTTATCTGCAATTTTTTTAAAAGCTCTGTAACCCTTTCCGAACCTTGTGTTTGCAAAATGTAATCGAGAGACTCGAGCCATTCTTTATTTTCAATTTCTTTGATTTTCTTATCTTCGCTGCTCATATTGGATTAATAAACTTTTGTAAAAATACTCATTTGAAAGGAAAGAGGAACGGGAAAAAATTATGGCTTCTGATTATTTGTGATTGTTTAAGGTTCACATTCGTCCAAAAATGATTGGATTAATCTGTTCTTCTATTCGTAATTAGATTAAAAAAATTTGTAAAAAAAATCTTGAACAGCACTGATAAGATTAGAACGTCATTGCATTTAAATAGTTGTATCTGAAAAATAAATTTAATAGCTTATCTAAATTAAAATATGAAAAAAATTAGTGCTATAATATTATGTTTAACTTTCTTAACTAACAACGCGTTTCCATTTGATAAAGGTAAAGAAATTACGGATTATGTCGGAGGCAAAGTCATTGATGAAAGAAATTTTCCGGTCCCTTTTGTAAAAGTTATAATTAACAGCAAAGAAGTTGAAACCGATAAGACCGGCAAGTTTATAATAGCTGATGTAAAATTTCCGTATGACGTTGTCATCGCTGACAAGTCAAGTACAACTGCAGTAATTTATAAAAAACTTTCCATCAATAATCCCGATCTGATATTATTCGGAAAGCCAAATCCGAGAAATGCACTCAGCGCGGTTATAAATGTTAAATTCCCTGAAGTTCCGAACGGAAGCTCTGCAATAATAAAATTCATAAGCACAGATCTTTTTTATTGTGAAGACGTGGAAGTTTTCACTGGTGAAAAAAACAAAACTCTTATCGTTTACTGGCCGGCATCTCAGAATACTATTAACGGAAATGTAATACTGCTGCAGAAAAATTCTGCCCAGTATGAGCAGTATGGGAATATTCCTTCAACAATTTTTGAAAATTCTATACCTTTTAATGTGACTTTCCCGGACACGTATTCTAATAATACTAAAACTTCCACCCTTTCTGTTTATTTACCTTCTGAAGATTTCAGAAAAAAAGGTTATTCAATATCAGCAGATTTTTTTGCATTTAACCGGAATTCACAAATACTTCTTACAAAACAGGAAGGTAATATTTTCAATACAAAGAGTATTATTCCTTCAACGCTTCCCGTGTCATACAGATTAAAAGTTTCAGGATATGCAAATTACAGCAACGGCAGCGGTTTTGCAAATTCTGTTTATTCCCAGCCGGGGGCTACAGTAAATTTGCAGTCAGAAACTCCGCCCGAGCTTCAGACTCCTACTGATAAATTTTTAGGAGCAAGCGGCAGTACTGAATTTTATTATTCATTAGGATCAGGGACAGGAATATTTGTAGTTCAGTTTCACAGCTTTTATCCTGAAATGAATTTTTATATTGTTACGGGGGACAGAAATACTTATCTGAATTATCTTTCGAGAGATGAGTTTAAAAGATCAGAAAGCGTGGAATTTAAATGGAGCACAAAAAAGTATCTAACTTATTTCTCTATCAATGATTTTGTGAAGCCGCTGGAATTCAGGAATGATATCGGCTACAAGGCAGTGCTTTATTCCACCGAAAGAACATTCAAGACGGGGTATTATTAGAAATATTATCTTTGATAAATTGTTTATTATTGCGCCAGTCTTTGCGGACCTTTACAAATAAATCCAGATAAACTTTTTTATTTAGAAAGTTCTCGATATCTTTACGCGCTCTCTCCCCAAGTCTTTTAATATCTTCTCCTTTTTTTCCGATCACGATTATTTTCTGTGAATCTCTTTCAAGAATTATTTCTGCATTTATGTAAACGAGCTCATCGCTGCGATCTTTAAATTCTACAATATTTACCATAACACTATACGGGATTTCTTCATGATACATTCCGAGTATCTTCTCACGTATGATTTCGCCTACAAAAAATTTTTCGGGCTTATCTGTTAAAGTTTCTTTGTCATAAAAGAAATCACTTTCAGGTAAGTATTTCAGGATCACTTCCTTCAGCTCATCGATGTTCTTTCTCTCTGTTGCAGAGATTGGGACTATTTCATCGAATGAAAAATCCTGTCTGAGTTTCTCCATTACGGGAAGCAGGTTGTTCGTATCCATCAGATCAATTTTATTCAGCACAATTATCTTCTTTTTATTTATCATATACTCTCCGAAATCTTCATCAACTTTTTTCATGTAATCATAGCTGATCTTTGCAGCATCGACAATTTGAATAATCACATCGGCTTCCTCAAGTGAGGTCTTGATTTCTGTCAGCATAAACTTTTGAAGCTCATATTTCGGCTCAAGAATTCCCGGTGTGTCAACGAAAATAATCTGATAATCCTCTTCAGTCAATATGCCGAGGATACGGTCACGAGTTGTCTGAACCTTCCTGTTTACGATCGAAAGATTGAAATTAAGCAATGCATTGATAAGGGTTGATTTTCCTGCATTCGGCTTTCCAAAAATGGTTACAAAACCTGACTTTTTCATTTTTGTTTAATTAATGATCCTTATCTGATCTTTGAAATTAAGAACAACCTGCGGTTTATTTTTGTAAGAAGATATCCTTCCTGTAACCAAAACATTCCTGCCTTTGTATTTTGAAAGATCTCCAAACTGTTCCAACTTACCTGAAAATATCGTGCACGTAAAAATATTTTTTGGAAATTTATTTTCGAAATTGAGATATGCAACTTTATCGCTTAAGTAAATATCCGCAACATACCCTTCAATATTTAAAGAATCTCCGATATGCAGCTTTACTTCTTTTGAGGAAATGGTTTTTAAAGTGGCGCTTTCATCTGAAGGTCTCTTTTCAGGAGTACCACTGTATGTACTTTTGTTTTCTGGATGCCTGATTTTTATTTCATCTGAACTTTCCTTTTTACCGCAACCTGAAAATAAATATACAAAACCAATTATAAAAAATAAATTTCTCATAATATCTAACTCCTTTAATTAATCGTTATCAAAATATTTTATCACAGCCGATGCTTTACGTTTTATATCACACTCTCGCGTCTCACTTCATCTTACTTTTTGCATCATTCAACACCTCAGTAAAATCTTTTTCGATACCGGGATCAAGTCTGATGGCCTTCTCAAGGTCCCTGACTGATTCCGGGTAATTTCCCACCTGATAATAAGCCAGTCCTCTTACTGAAAATGCAGCAGCTTTATCTGGCACAGATGAAATATACATTGTCAGGTCTTTGATCGCATCTGAATAATTTCCCATTGAAACCAGAACCTGCCCTCTGATAAAAACTGCTTCAAGCATACCGGGGCTGATGGTCAATGCACTGTTCAGATCGGTGACAGCCCTGGCGTAATCATTTTGCTGTTTAAATACCAATGCACGGTTCAGGTATGCCTCACTATAATCCGGATCAATATTTATCGCAGAAGTAAAATCTGAAACAGCATCGGGCAGGAGAATTAAAGCTGTATTCGTCAGCCCTAATATATTGTATGCTTCTTTATAATTCGAATTATTTTCTATTGCAGCTAAAGCGTCTCGCTGAGCATTATTAAAATCTTTTAAGAAAAAATATGCAACTGCCCTGTTGTATAGTCCGACTGCATTCTGCGGATCTGAGTTCAGATACTGAGTAAGATATTTGACCGCATCTTCATAAGCTCTTGCTTCATTTGCAGCTATGCCTTCATTAAGATATTGAGAAGGTTCCTGCTGTGAGAAGATATCTGTTGTGTTAATAAAAAACAATAACGCTGATAATATTAGGAAATTTTTCATGAGGAGTTTAAAAGTTTATTAGAAACTTGCAGAAGCAATTTCAGATATTAACACAATTTTTAAAAAGCC
>JBDTWU010000050.1:0-4658 GCA_040006535.1 bacterium
CATTACAGATAGTAAAAAAATCCCGATCAGCAATTCATTAAAAGAAAATTTTCCAAATCCATTTAATCCTGTAACTTCAATAAAATTTGATATAAAAACACCGGGATATGTTACATTGATGGTTTATAATTCCCGTGGTCAGGAAGTAGCAACTTTAGTAAAGAATGAATTTGTAACATCCGGTACAAAGGAAGTTACTTTCAACGGGTCGGACCTGGCAAGCGGAATTTATTTTTATACTTTATATGCGGTAGACTTTATTGAGACGAGAAAAATGATGCTGATAAAATAGGGTTAGGAGAGGTTGGTGCAGCAGCATCTTGAGAATAAAACTCCCATCAGTGAGACCAGCAAGGCTGGTTGCCTCCAATAATTTGTGGTGAAGAGATGATCAGACCATTTTTATATACCTTAATTCTAATAAATGTAATTGAAGAATAAAATATAAATAAAATTATTATTTCATCTTCACACAAAAGTGCAGATGTTTGTTACAGACTGCGAAGTTCTGCTATTTTCTTAATATCGACGTTCCTCTATTGAATCCGCAACGCCATCTCTAATTTCACATACTGCATTTTAATTTTTATACTTTCCGCTTATTTTAAAAATAGATTACAATTGTAATTATTAACGTCCGCAATGGTAAGTTAAAATTATTCAGGCAATATTTTTTGAAATAAAATTCAGAACCTCATATGAAAACTGAATTAGGAAGAATAGTTTTACTGGTTGAAAATTATGATGAAGCTTTTAAGTTTTACGAGGAGAATCTCGGATGCAGAAAGTTTTTCGATCTTACTGCTGAGAGCGGACAGAGATTTCTGCATATTTGTTTTGATTCTGAAAGTCCGGCCGGCCTGTGGTTTTTAGAAGCAGAAACCGAGGAACAAAAAAGCAGGATAGGAAATCAGACAGCAGGTCTGCCGGTATTTGTACTATACACCGATTCATTTGAAGAACTGCTCGAAAGTTTCATTAAGAATAATATTAAAATTGTGAAGGGTCCGGAAGTCACAGCCGAATCAATGTCGTTGAATTTTCTTGATCTGTATGGAAATGAAATAGTTTTAGTACAATTGATTAAATAAATAACTCAGTTACTTTTTTATTGAGAATGGAAGCGCGGATATGGAGATTTATCATTTTATTAATTACAGCAAGGATGATATAATCGATTATATCCGGAAAATTAAAAACAGCAAGGCTGTAATCTGTTTGGATCTTGAAGACAGCATTCAGGATATTTTTAATCCGCAAAATACTTCCGGACTAAAAGAACTTCATAGAAAATTTATCCGATGCCAGAATTTTCAAGGTGATACATTACAGAATGTAAAATTCGGGATACGAATTAACTCGTCCTTTACAAAGGAAATTACATTAGATTTAGACTTACTGAGAGAACTTAAAAATAAAATAAATTTTAACTCCATTTTCTTATCTAAAACTGAAACTCCGGATGATATTATTAAATTGGAAAAAAAATTAAATGAACAACAAATTTATCATGAGGAAATTATTGCCGTCATTGAGACGAAGAAAGGTTTTGTAAATTTAAACAAAATTATTTCCATTCATGGGAGTAAATTAACTAAGATTGCTTTTGGCCATTGCGATTTTAATTTTGATAACAATATATTTCCATTTCATCATCAGTGCTCTGAAATTTATTGGAATTGGCTAAATGAAATTGTTTGTATCAGCAAAGCAAATGCGATCGGATTTGTGAATTCACCTTATCTGCAGTTAGATAATGATAAAGGTTTTCAGGAAATGATGTCAAGAGTAAATATTATTTGTGAAAAAAATTGGGGGCAAATAACATTAACACATCATCAGTCTTTATTATGCAGAAATTTTGAAATGATGCCTGAGGTAAAATGGAAAAAAAAAAATATTGCCTTTATCAATTTGAAGACTTATGCACTTTCTGTTGTAAGTAGTTTTGTAAAATTTAATAATCAAAAAGGATTTACAATCACAGGAAAAAAACGAATACTAATTTCTCCGCACGAATATAAAGCTGCTTTAAAATATTTAGAAGAACATGAATATTAATCTGAGGATTGCCGGAGGATGTTTTACGGAGCAACACAATATAGCTTTTGATAAATTATATCATCAAATTGTAAAGGGCTATATAAAAAAAAATTTTGATATTGATTTAAATATAAATATAATCAGGTATGAAAGATTTGCGAACTGCTTTGATAAAATAAAAAAATCCAATATCGATAACCCTATCGATATATTATTGTTTCACATACGCTCTGAACAGTATCTGCGGCTTGCAAAGCTGTATTATAAATTCACCGATGAAAATGGAAAGAAAAGACACACTTTGAACATGCCCCTTTTTAAAATTCTGAATCCTGAAAAATTTGATCTTCTCCAATTATTCAGACAATCATCGTCAGACGCTTACACAGATTATAATCTAAAAGAAACATCCTTACATAATTTTTTAGTATCGATGAATTATCTTGCGGGGCTTTTATCCGGTAATACTTACTTCGCTCTAAAAAATTATTTTAATTTACTCAACCTTGTGATTGATTACTGCACTGAGAAAAATATTAAATTAATAGTTGTAGGACCTGCATCGAGGCCACACACAAAATTTGAAAATTTTCTTACTTCAAGACTTAATAGCTTTATGATAAATTCTATTGACACACAAAAAATTAAGTATATAAACTGTCTCGGAAATTTTTCGGAAAATAATAAATCGTTGTTTTTTGAGAACGGCATTTATGTAAATGAAGAAGGTCATCAAAGGATCGGCGGATTAATCATTAACAGCTTAATTGAACTATTTACAGATGAATATTTTATGCAAAGCATCAATCGTAGGTCGTCGATTGTGAATCAACAACTCTGAATCGTAAATTGTTTATAAAAAAAATTTAATTAATATGGAATGGATCTACTTATTACTGGCAGGACTGCTTGAGATCGGCTGGCCGCTGGGACTGAAGCTTTCACAAACCACCGGGAATAAAATTAACTGGATAATATTTTCCGCTGTCTGCATGATTGCAAGCGGAGTCATGCTTTACATCGCTCAGAGATCTATTCCTATGGGAACAGCTTATGCAATCTGGACCGGCATCGGAGCAGCCGGAGCATTTATTATCGGAATAATCATATTCAAAGAGCCTGCTTCAGCTTTCAGAGTTATCTCCGTTTCATTAATCGTGATGGGAATTATCGGTCTAAAGCTTTCAAACAATTAAATGTTAAAATGATCATCGGCATTGCAGGTCCGAATTCTGGTGATACTGAGTAGACACGGAAAACAAATTTAGAAGCAATGAATATTGTGGCTGCAAAGCTGCTTGAAATGGGACATATACCTTTAATAGGA
Organism: bacterium; assembly: GCA_040006535.1. Taxonomy (GTDB): domain Bacteria; phylum Bacteroidota; class Ignavibacteria; order Tepidaquicellales; family Tepidaquicellaceae; genus JAGPCH01. The sequence continues at coordinate 3,371 of JBDTWU010000050.1, forward strand.
ATGAATGCTGCATTGCCCGTAATCGAGCGTGCAAATATAAAGGACAAGTACAAGTCAGCAATGGAAATCTCTCTTGCCGTAATTGATAAATGCGAATCTATTCTAATGATAGGTTAAAGTCCCGGAGCAAATAAGGAAAGAGAACTGATCCTTTCCAAAGGCTTAAAAGTATACTACAAAATTGATGAAATTCCGGCGGTAAAATAAAAGCATGACAGAAAAAAATTTTAACAAGGAAAATTTCACGCATGGCATCTATCTGAATTCGCCCGTTGAAAAAGCATTTGAATTTATTGCAACTCCTTCGGGTATCACTAAATGGTTTATGGGTAAAACAAGATATTATTACAAAGATCTGAATATTCGTTTGGGTGATGAGATAGTTCAAAAAGGAGATTCATATCTGTGGACCTGGCTGAACAAAGACCTTGAACTGAAAGGAATTATTACTGAATCAACTGACAATAAAATATTTCAATTTACATTCAGTCCTTTATACATAGTTACTATAAAATTAATTTCCGAGGGTGACAAAACAAAGCTTACATTACGACATGAATATCAGGAATCTGCTGTGAAGGATGAATTTAATTTCATTAACTGCTGTACATGCTGGGTATTTTTTCTTACTAATTTGAAATCTGTTATTGAATACCAGACTGATTTGAGAGAAATGGAAGTTGATGACGAGATGCTGGTGAACCGTTAGAATTAATTTTTTAAAAAAAATAAATAAAGATGACGTCAATTGCTAGATTTGATATTTTAAATAATTGTTTGGGGTATGGAAATTCCGAAGCAAAAATTATTCATTTCAGTTTATTTGAAGAATATGGTGACTGGTCACTGATCGACCTCCTAAAAAATAATCCAAATTATGAAATTCGTAAAAATGATATTGCGAAAATTTTGACTGATTCAAAATCTGATATTATAGACAGAATAAATAGAATTGATAACTTGTTATACATTGACTTCTTAGAATTTCTGAACGAACAAGTATCAAGTAAAAGAATTTTAAATCATATCGATGAATGCGAAACCAAATAATATTTCAGGAAAATCAGATACAGTGAAATTTCAATTTGAAGTAAGCAAGTATGTCCTTAACTATTTGAACAATAGCATTAAGATAAACGAGATTGGTTATAATACTTTTGGTACTAAATATGGAAATGAAGTATGTATCAATTATAATCCCATTGGAAGAAATACGTCAGACAAGCAGTATGAGGAATATGAACTTTTTTTCGGGCTAAAAATTGGTAAGTGTTTTCCCGATCCTGAA
>JBDTWU010000051.1:0-2201 GCA_040006535.1 bacterium
AAATTACATCGGAAGATTCTCTTTTTCCAAATGCATTTCCTGAGTGTAAATAACTATTAAGGCTGTTAACAGGATGTTGTCGCTTACACTAAAACTCTTCCTTCAAGAGCCTTTGCCAAAGTTACCTCATCTGCAAATTCAAGATCTGAACCTATAGGAATTCCCCTTGCAATGCGTGTGATCTTAATTTCAAGCGGCCTTATTAATTTAGATAAATAAAGTATAGTGGTCTCACCTTCAATAGTCGGATTCAAGGCAAGTATTAATTCCTCCACCGCACTGCCGTTATCTTTTCCCAGTCTTATCAGCAGCTCTCTTATGCGAATATCATTCGGACCAATACCATCAAGCGGTGAGATTATTCCGTGAAGTACATGATACTTCCCTTTAAATTCATTAGTCTTTTCAATTGCAAACACATCCTGCGGCTCTTCCACCACACATATCACATCTTTGTTGCGCTTTCCCGAATCACATATCCTGCAGATCTCATCTTCTGTAATGTTACAGCAGACGGTGCAAAACTTAATTTTTTCTTTTGTCTCGATCAGTGCCCTGGAAAATTTTTCAACTTCTTCTATGGGCTGTCGGGTAATGTGCATTGCAAGACGCTGTGCAGTCTTGCGTCCTATCTGCGGCAACTTTGAAAACTCATCTATAAGATTTTCAAGTGCATCCGAAGTGTTTAGCATTTACAAATTAAATTTTAAAATTTTGGTAAATTCAATCCAGGAATATTAGGCATCATCCCTGATGTTGCCTTTGACATTTCATCATTCGACATCTTCTGCGCGCTTTCAATAGCTTTGTTTATCGCCGCAATCAGGAGATCTTCAAGCATCTGTGGATCTTCAGGATTAATGATTTCTTTTTCTATTTCGATCTTAGTTATTACGTTCTTTCCGTTGACCGTTGCCTTTACCATTCCCCCGCCTGACTCTTCTGTAACAAATTTATTTTCAAGCTCTGCCTGAATCTGGTCTACCTTTTCCTGCATCTTTTTTACCTGTTTTAACATACCCTGCATTTGTCCGGGATTCATTTTTTTCTCCTTATTTAATTTTGTTACAAATAGTTTATAATTAAAATTGTTTCAAAGTTTAAATCTTAACATTGCTTAATATTCAAAATTATTTAATTCACTTTACATCACGATTGATGTAATTTCGAAATCTTTATTTAAAAATAAAATGAATTTAAAATAAAGACTGATTGAAGTTTTATTTCAGCAATTATAGAACGCTGAGAAATCTGGCTTATAAATCGTTAAATAGTAAATAAAGTCTTCTCGTCTACTTTTATCTCCTCATCACTATAGTAAGGTTCACCGAATTCAACTCCTATTTTAAATCCAAAATGTCTTGCACGTGATTCAATTTCCCTGTCAAATAATTTTGTGCTGATGAATGTTTCCGGCTCATCTCTGTCAGAGCCATAAAACTGAGAGCTGTAACATTTTAAAACTTCTAATTTTTTTAAGAACTCTTTGCTGACATTGTAAATAAAACTGACAGGAATATCATAAGCATTCCGATAATAATAAATTTTAGCCGGTCTGTAGTGAACATGGGCGGTCTTAATTTTTTCAAGCCCGGAATAAAAAAAAGATTCCCTGATCAGATTGCCTGCATTAATATGATCGGGATGCCTGTCATGAGGATAAGGTGCAAAAATAATTTCAGGTCTTGATTTCCGGATTACACTTATTACCTTATCTCTGTTGATCTGATTTATTTCAATGTTCCCATCCTGTATTTTTAAATTTTCACGGTAAGAGAGTCTCAGCAGCTGTGAGGCTTTATCTGTCTCCTTTTTTCTGGAAGCCGGATCTCCTCTTGTGCTTAGTTCGCCCCTCGTCAGATCTGCAATTCCTACTCTTCTTCCGGATCCCGTCAGGCTAAGGACCATTCCTCCGCAGTTCAATTCCACATCATCGGGGTGAGATCCAAAAAAAAGGACATCAAGTTTTTTTATATTTAACTTAGTTTTACTGATATTCAAATATACTTATTATGAGTATGTAATTAAATAATAAATTATTCAGTATCTGAAATCAATTAAAGATAGAATATCTTTGTACACGACAAAAATTGGAACGCGGAGGACGCAGATTTGGCTGAATATCGCTGATTTTATTGTTATTTAATAAAAAGTTATTAACAATATAGAATAAACTTCATTTTATTCCTGAATAATTTTTC
>JBDTWU010000052.1:0-2354 GCA_040006535.1 bacterium
GTCAAAAACTCTAAGGAAGTTTTTTAAAAATTTAGAATCATACGGAATAAATATGTTGTCAACTAAAATAAAAAGATTTGCTTTAAACACTTATCTTATTGCATTTGTGTTTTAGTAAATTATTATACTTCAGAACTTTGTTTCCAACACATAGGGCAGCATCTTTCTCCATGTAGGCCAGTCATGCGGCACATCGGTGCCCCATAATTCAAGATCATTCTTAATTTCTTTTGCGTTTAATATTTGTGATAATTCGACTGATGCCTTTGGATTCTCATAATTTCCCTGACCGGTAAGAATATGAATATGATCACTTTTTTTGATATCATTCAGAATGTTTTGATCATCGAGATTAGAAAGATAAGCTACAGGAGAATTAAAATAACACGTCTCATCAAAATATCCTTTTGTATAATCCTGCAGATCATAAGAACCGCTCATTGCAATTGTACCGCTGAATAAATCAGGACGGCGGAAAAAAGTATTTGCGCTGTGCAGAGCACCGAGCGAAGCTCCTGAAGTTATAATATTAACATTCCCGTTGCAATCCCTCTGAATAAAAGGGACTACTTCATTTACAATATAATCATTGAACTGCTGGTGACGAACAGCTTTATCACGCGGATGCATTTCATCATTAAGCCAGCTCTCACTATTAATGCTGTTGATTGAATAAACTTTAACCTTACCTGATTCAATATATGGTTTAAGTTCATCTATTAATAAAAACCTTTCATATTCCAGAAAATCTGCTGCAGCGGTCGGAAAAAGTAAAAGTGCAAATCCATATTCTCCATAAGCAACAATATCCATTTCTTTGTTTAAAACAGGGCTATACCATTTGGAAATTTCTCTTCTCATTTAAATAAATTAGATTAGTCAATTAGGTTTAGAGCCTGTAAAATACTTAATCTAAAATTAAATTATAAGTTGAATGTTTATAAGGGGGAGTTTATGGGAGGTTATGGTTTTATGACAAATTTTTAATTCTGAAGTGGATCACCTCAAAAATTCAACTCACTGCTCTGCCACTCGCATTTAGAAGTGAACCAATTTCAGGATGGCTGTTAAAAAGGAAGGTCTTCTTCATTTGAATTCACACTTTCATGGTCTTCCTCAGAAGAAGTTGAACCCGGAGATGTGGACTGTATCTTCCATGCAGAGAGGCTTGTAAAATAAGTCGTTACACCTTCTTTATTGGTCCAGGGTTTTCCCCGCAGATCAAAATGCACATCTATAAAATCGCCTTTAGTAAATCCGTCAATAAAATCGCAGTTATTTTGAATCAGTTCAAATTTAATAAATTGCGGATACTGGGCATTCTCAGCATACTCAACAACAAACTCTCTTTTTTTAAATTTATCTGTAATTTGTTTAGCTTCATAAATTTCAACTAACTTACCCTTAATGTTCATCTTTTGATTTTAAGTTTGCAGTAATCTTTTAACTTTCTATTTTTCCAATATTATCCTAATGTATTTCATTTTCAATTCAATTTCTTTTCAGATCCATACAAATAATCAATGCTTTCCAAATAGTTTTGTGTTTTAGAAATTAGTTTTTATTAAATCAAGCAAAAAAGTAAATTAAATAATATTTTTAAAAAACAACCCGCCTGTGAACAAAGGAGTTGAGAATTTTAGTTAATTGTTTTACCAGCGGGCGATTTTTCTTTGGTTCTTTCTGGCACTTGTCCCGCATAGCGGGAATCGTACAAAATAAAGAACGTTAATCAAAGTTCATTAGGAATTTTATAATAATCGTTTTGGACGGATCTATACAAATATTTTGAATCCTACAGATATTAACAATTTTAATTTTTAATTCTGGCAGTTTTAAAATATTTTTGTAAAGAATTTAATTTTACGCGCAATACATTTGATATAAATACCATTTTAATTAATTTAAACTAAATCAGGAGTTTCTTAATGATGAATGCCGCACATCTTCACCTTGTTATAAACCACTTTCCGATCATCGGCTCCGCTATTGCAATATTTGTCCTGCTGATCGGTTTCCTGAAAAAAAGTGATGAGATAAAAAAAGTCAGCGCTCTTATCCTGATTCTGACTGCATTTATTACAATTCCGGTTTTCCTCTCCGGTAATAAAGCGCAGGCTAAGGTAGAAGGAAATTACGAAGAAGTGGACGAAGAATATATTAAGTCCCATGAAGATTTTGCTTTATACAGTTTTATTGCAATGGATATCGCAGGTGCGTCAGCTTTGGCTGCCTTGTTTTTATACAGGAGACCGAAAACTCTTCCTGCTTCTATTGTAACTTTACTTTTAATAATGCTGCTGATCGTTAATGGAATGATGGCATGGACCGCTACCCTCGGCGGAAAAATTCAT
>JBDTWU010000053.1:0-2345 GCA_040006535.1 bacterium
GAAACGGATATAATGAAAATGTTGGAATTGTTGTAACTCTTATTGCTCTCATATTTGGAATTGTCGGCTCCAAGCTATTCTATGTAATTGAAGAATGGAATTTCGGTTCTGCGATGCCGCTTTCGAGTTATTTCACAGCGGATATTCTTTTTTCTCCTTCAGGTTTAACATTCTATGGCGGACTAATACTTGTAATGATAGCAATATTCATCTTCTGCAAGCTGAAAAAAATAAAAGTTTTAAAAATGATGGATATGCTTGCGCCATCTACTATGCTTAGTTACGGAATTGCAAGGATAGGATGTCATTTATCAGGTGATGGTGATTACGGCACAACTGTGAATGGCACAATGTGGGAGTTTATAGGTTACAGCTATTCAAAAGGTACCGTTCCAACTCCCCCGGGAGTTCTGGTTCATCCGACTCCTATTTATGAATTTATAGCATGCTCTATCTTATTCTTGTTCATGTGGAAAATGAGAAAGAAATTTAAAAACGCCGGAATGATCTTTTATTTATATCTGATACTTGCGGGTGTTGAAAGATTTGCGATCGAGCTTATAAGATTAAATCCAAAGATCATTTTTAATTTATCACAGGCACAGATAATTTCTATCATAATGGTTACTGTTGGCGGATTACTCTTCTATTTCAATTATAACAGATCTAAAACAAATTCGGAAATAGAGACAGTATAGTATTACACTATAAATTACCCGTTCATATTCATAAGATATGAACGGATGTAATTAAAATTAACCTTCCATTCAAACAATTCTCTTTCACATTCGTACCAATATAAAACAATTAATTTATATGATACTTCGTGAAAATATTATCCCTCTTCTTATTGAAAGACTTAAGAAGGAAGATTTCATTCAGGCAGCATGGGAAAGCGGATCAATAGCTTTTAACAGATCTGATGAATGGTCTGATATTGATCTTGCAGTTGTAGTTAAAGATGGGAATTCAATAGAAGTTTTTGCAATAGTTGAAGAAGCATTAAAAAAAATTACTCCCATTGATCTCAAGCACGTTATTCAAAATCCGGGATGGGAAGGTCATGAGCAGGCATTTTATAAACTTAAAAATACCAGTAAATTTCTTCTGATCGATCTTTCTGTGATAAATGAAAGTGCGCCGGATAAATTATTAGAGCCTGAGATACATGGAAATCCACTAGTTCATTTTGACAAAACGGGAGTGACAAAGCAATATAAATTAGATGCAGTCTCGCATAGAAATAAAATTGAAAAGCGTATTACTTCTTTAAAAGTTACTTCAGAGTTATTTGGAGGATTTACTGAAAAAGAACTTAACCGTGAAAATTATATTGATGCTTTCAGCTTTTATTATGGATTTACATTGCGTCCTTTAGTGGAGCTGATCAGAATAAATCATACTCCTGCTCACTATAATTTTTTCAGCCGTTATGTTCATTCTGAGCTGCCTTCGGAAATATCAGAAAGGCTTCAGAGTTTTTTCTATATTTCTGATCCCGATGAGCTTAAAGCAAAAAATATTGAGGCTCAGCAATGGTTTAATGAAATAATGGCAGAAATTGATGGTTTTACGCCTTGAAAATACCTCATTTTATTGATATATTAATGCTTATTCAAATTTTAATATAAATTCACTTAAAATATAATGAAAAGAACATTCCAGCCGAGCAATCGCAAAAGAAAAAATAAGCATGGATTCCGTGAAAGAATGGCTACAAAGAACGGAAGAAAAGTTTTAGCTAGAAGAAGAGCTAAAGGAAGAAAAAAGCTTACGGTCAGTGATGAATATAACAGAAGTATCTAAACCTTTTAATTTTAATTGTATTGGCTAAGGAGAAAAGCAGTGATAATTCACTTGGCAGAAATGAAATTTTAAGAGGCTTTGATTCTTTCAAAAATATTTTTGACGATCATACAGCAGTAAGTTCCGAAAGCTTTATTTTATATTATCAGTTTAAGAACAGTAATAATACAGATAATAAAAGCCCGTCCGTAAAGGCGGGCTTTATTGTTAGTAAGAAAAAAGTAAGAAAAGCTTTCAATAGAATTAAGCTTAAGAGATATCTAAGAGAGCTTTACAGGCATAATAAGCCTGCGGCAATTCCTGATCATGAACTCAAGCTTCTTATTTCTTTTTCCGAATTTGCAATTGCAGGATATTTAAAAAGTAAAAAACAGGATATCAAATCTCTTCATCCTGAATTCAAAAGCTTAACAGAAAAGATCACACTCAGTAAATGAAATTCATAATTATACTTCTAATAAAATTTTACAGGCTTTTTATCTCACCGCTGTTCCCTTCTTCATGCCGTTATTCACCAACCTGTTCCGCATATGCAATTG
>JBDTWU010000054.1:0-4960 GCA_040006535.1 bacterium
GAGCCGGCATCTGTGGCTCCGACGATGACCTCAAAAATTTTAGAGCCGGTCATTTTATAAACTCAAATACTGGCTGGGCTACGGGACATTATCTTGGCGGGGGTCCATTCACTAGCCAGGAATATGTTTGTAAAACTACTGACGGAGGTATAGCCTGGGTTACTCAGTTGAATAACCCTGACTGGGGTTTATCTTCTATTTGCTTTATTAATGAAAATACAGGATGGGCCGGAGGTAGTAATGAATTGTGGAAAACAACAGATTCAGGTAACTCATGGAATTCACAGGTTCATTATTTCGCAAAAAATATCAAATTTCTAAATTCGCAAACAGGTTATTTGGCGAACGGAAGTAATATTTACAAAACTACAAATACAGGGGAGAATTGGTTTACAATTGGAAATACAAATGGAAGGGATATCTCATTGATTGGCTCTAATATTTTGTATACCGTGGGCGGTTTTGGAAGTATGACTAAAAGTAGTAATGGAGGCAACAGTTGGATACAAGTTTCAAGAAGTATAAGTAATAATCTACTTTGGTCAGTTGTTTTTCCTGATATTAATACAGGTTTTATTACATGGTCAGGCGTAATAATGAAAACTACGAATAGCGGTGAAATTTGGAAATCCATTTATTACGACAGTTCCCATTATTTTAACAGAATAACTTTTGTCAATAATCAAACAGGTTGGACAACGAGCGGACAGATTCTAAACAAAACTACTGATGGCGGCTTAAGTTGGAATCTCCAAAATATGAATCAACCGGGTAGCATCGAGGGAATTGAATTTAAGAATTCAAATACTGGGTGGCTGACCGTAGAGCCTTCCGGATTTGGATATTATGCAGTCAAAACTACAAATGGTGGGGAGAATTGGATATCTTTTTACGCCTATAACTATCATCTCGACAACGTGGAAATTTATTCTTTCGATGATTTAAATATTGGAATAGTAGCCAATAATGTTTCCTTGGTTACAAGTAATGGTGGACTCAACTGGCAATCTTTTCCAAATACATATTCATTTAATTCATCTTCCAGAGATGATGGTAACAATTTATATGCATGTAACTTTAATCAAGTTTACAAGAGTACTGATTTTGGAAGGACATGGCAATTAATTTCAAATTCTATACAGAACTCCGTCACAATAATCAAAATGGTTGATTCCAATACCGGATATTTGGCCGGACTACGCGGTAGTTTACTAAAATCTACTAATGGAGGGATTAGTTGGGTCACCCAGAACAGTATGATAGGGACACAAATAAGATCAATCGCTGTAGCAGATACAAATTGTTGGGTTGTGGGAGATGGCGGAATTATTTTGAGTACTGCAAAAGGCGGAACTATCATTAGCGGAATTACACAAAACAATAGTCTCAGTACTGACTTTCTTCTCTTTCAAAATTATCCGAATCCTTTTAATCCCAGTACTAAAATACAATATTCATTGCCTAATAATTCATATGTTACACTGAAAGTTTATAATATCATTGGAAGAGAAATGCAGACATTGGTTAGTAAGGAGCAGCGATCCGGAAATTATGAGATTGAATTCAGTGGAAACAATTTGCCGAGCGGAGTTTATTTCTATAGATTGGAAGCTAGTAACTTTGTTCAGACAAAGAGAATGGTTTTGATAAAATAATATTCATACTTCATAAAATACAAAGAAGAGCATATACAATAATCTGCTCTTCTGTTTTATACACATTCCGCTTTATTTATTTCAAAACAATCATCGATTTTGTCTGAACAGAATTGCCCACTCTTAAAGTATAAAAATAAACTCCGCTTGAAAGATTCTGCGCATTAAATTCCAGTTTATAATTTCCGGGATTCTGTCGTTTGTTAACAAGCAGGCTCACCTCTTTACCGTTCTGATCATAAACTTTTAATGTAACATTATTTCTTACTTTCAATTCGTAGTTAATAATTGTTCCGGGATTAAAAGGATTCGGGTAGTTCTGATAAAGCTTGAAATCTTCAGGAACACTGCTGCTGATGCTTCTTATTGCACTCGGGTGAACATCAAATTTATACAGGGCATACACAGGCAGATGATCAGATGCATAATGCAGAGCATCTGCAATGCTGTCCGGAACCGATGTATTGGGGCGCTTATTGATACTGTCATTATAATGATTTCCGTCATTACCGAAAGGTTTCAGTGAGCCCGGAATATATTTTATCCTTCCTTCTTCTGTCAGTGATTTTGAATTTAAAATAAAATCAAACCTGTCGTCCATGCCGCCGGTTGCACCGCCGCCAAAGGATCTTACTCTTGTGGATTGTGAATGATATTGCGAGTACGCTGCCTGATTCCATACACCGGGGAGGCTGTACGGGTCAATAAAATGTCCTTCATTTCCGGCATCTATCTGTAACATTCTGAGGTAACATGATTCAGTGGAATTATAAATATTGAAATCACCGAGAATCATAAACTCTGTTCCGGCAGGAAAATTATTCGTAACTGCTCTTACTGCATTTACTTCAATTAATCTCTGTGCTTCATTATCAGCCCCGCTGCTGGCTTTAAGATGTACTTCAAATAAACGGAGAGTATCACGCGACAAATTATGAATAAGTGTAAACATGTTTATATCACGTAAGTCAGTGTGAACAGGGGTATTGCTTACGAAAGTATAATCAATCGTCTTATAAAAAATTGCGTTGTCAGTATCAGGACCATCAAGGAATGTCCCGGCAGAATAAATTCCCGGTGTATAATAATTCATAACATTGGCGAGCAGATCATTAACACCTGCCTGGGAAATCATTTCACACACAACAAGTATATCGGGATCGGCATAGCCGATCGATTTTCTGAAATATTGATTCTTAGGCTCTCCGCCGCTGTAATTGAGAAGGTTATATGAGAATATCCTTGCAGTATCCTGTGAGAATGAATTTGTATTATGAAGTAAAAGTATAAGAACTACAACAGAGAACCGTTGTAAATGTTTGTTTTTCATGGTGCATATTTGTTTGATTTAATATAATCAGAAAGTGCGGAATATTAAAGCTAAGTCCGCAGCAAAAATCATTATCACTGATAACTGAATTAGCGGTTTTAAAATCAAACATCACGCAGGCTTCAATTCCTAAAACACTTCACGCAAAACAATTTTATTAAAGTTGTGCAACTTTATAAATAATTGAAAATTTTTATGCGTATTAAAAAATTCATTTTAATTATATTACAGAAATAAAAATATGAAGGACCCCGGTTGTATTTTCTGTAATATTCCTGACGAGGAAATTATACTCAAAAATGAATGTGCATTTGTAATCAATGATAAATTCCCTCATTCCAAAGGCCATGTACTTATAATTCCTTTCTCTCATGAAGAAGATTTTTTTAATTTAGCACAGGCGGAACAAAAAGGCATCATACAATTATTAAATGACACAAAAAAATATACCGATCATTTATTTAACCCGGCAGCTTACAATGTCAGCATAAACAACGGCAAAGAAGCGGGTCAGATAATAATGCATTCACATGTTCACCTGATCCCCCGGTATAAAAAAAATTAATTATGAATGATAATACGTTTAACGCTCAGCCTGAAATAACAAGCGAGGAAAAACTTCTGGGTCTGCTGTCACATCTTTCCATCATATTCGGCGGGTTGCTGGTGCCCTTCATAATCTGGACTACACAAAAGGAAAAATCGAAGTTCGTCCGTTTTCATTCGCTGCAGGCAATATTTTACCACCTGTCTTTTACAGTGCTGATGATTTTTTTCATTTTAGTAATGCTCTTTGTAATGATAATTTCCGGAGTAGGTCTGGGAGTATTTGCAGATACACATAATTCCGGAACACATGCAGGACCACCTGTATTTTTTATAGTAATGATGATCGTTTTTTATGTCGGGATCTTTTTGATTGCTATCGCAGGTATTGTTTTTGGAATTTATCTCGGTGTAAAAGCTTATCAGGGATATCTTACAAAGGTGCCATTCATAGGAAAAATAATTTACAGAAAAGTTTATGAAACGCATTACGCTAGACGTGAGACGTGAGAAGCGAGACGCTAAATGGTAAATCATTAGCAACACTTCTTTAGACTTCTGTTTTACGTTTCACGTTTGACGTTTGACGTTTGACGTTTGATTTACTCTATCACTGAAATAATTTTATAGGGAAGATCTTTTAGCTTCAATTCGTTGACTTCTTCTGAAATAATTTTTACAGTCATCGGAAAGATTCTCGCCTCCGGACAATCCGGGAACCATTTCCTTCTCTGAGGTACAATAATAAAAAGCCCGTCATCATTTCCTGCAGCTGTGAATGTTTTCATATCACCGCTGAATGAAGGAATGTTAAAGGTGTCATTTAATATTTCATAAAACTCTTTCACTTTGTGAACAGGACATCCGATCTCGCTTACACCTAAAAGACTATTTCCCGTAAAAATATTTTGCGAGCTGTTTTTCAGATTGTGTCTTGCTATCAGCTCAATAATATTCCCTGCCGGATCGTAAAAGTATACCGAATGTGCGTTCCAGCTTTTGAAATCAAATTCATCCTCATTTTTTAGTTTTATCAATTCAACTCTCTGCTTTGCCCAATCCTTTGCTTCGCGGAATTGATTCTCCGGAATGTTGAATGCAAAATGATAAAATGAATCTTTAAGATTATTGGAAAGATTGAAAGTAATATTTGTCAGCCGTGATTGCAGAGTAATAGAGGTTTCAGATTCCTGAATTACGTTCATGCCCAATGTCTCATAATAAAAATCCTTCAGCTTGCCTAATGAATTCGTATAAAGAATTAACTCCTTAATCTGCATTATTGAATCGTATTTTTTGGAATAATTTTTGAAATTACTTTAAACATAAATTAATTAAATTATTATTTCAATATGAAGTGGTATCAAAAAGAAATTTTACTTACCGAAAAGAAAAGAGGCTTTCATATTATCACAAATGAAATTTTAAA
>JBDTWU010000055.1:0-3155 GCA_040006535.1 bacterium
TAATATTTGCTTCTATACTTTTCGGATCCAGACAAAATATATCTTCATCAATATCAGCAAACACAGGAACTGCTCCATATATCAATGGTGCGATCGCACCGGCTGTCATTGTGTAAGGGGAAACAATTACTTCATCTCCCGGTCCAATATCGCATGCTCCTATACTGGCAAATAATCCCGATGTATTTGAATTTACAGCAAAACAATATTTACTGTCTAAAGCTTCAGCCCATTCTTTTTCAAATTGCCTTACTGTTGGGCCTCCCTGAAAGTCTTTGTTCCATGAACCCACATACTGCGACAGATTTCCTGAATCTAAAACTTTCATTACTGCAATTTTTTCTTCTTCGCCGATTGTATTACTTTGCGGAAAAATTTTTGTTCGTACGGGAGTTCCCCCGAACATTGCTAATTTAGACATAGTTTGCTCTCCGTAATCCTGTTTATTAATTCAAAAATTTTAATAGAGTTGGATGCAGGTGACTTTAAATTTTCTTTTCCACTTAGAAAATTAAATATATTCTCCACCGCAGCTGGCAGCGCATTCATATATTGTATGGGTTTGCATTCATAAAGTTCATAAGCTGAATATCCTTTATACATTTCATTCTCTGTCACCACATATTTCTCAAGCTCATTTTTATAATTCAGTTTCAGTCTTCCTTTTGATCCGATAAAATCTACTTCTGCAAAAGACAGCTTTGAATTATTCAGACCAATAAATCTTACTTCAGGGCCGTTTTCATATATTATATCAAAGCTTATTGTTTCATCAGAAGCTGTAATCCCTTCCTTTACGGAAACCTTGATCAGATTTTTTTCAGTCTCACCGATATACCAGTTGACCAGGTCAAGATAATGCGAGGCATTATGGATCAAACCTCTTCTGTAATAAAATGTTATTGATTCGAGCTCACCTAATTTTTTCCCCCTAATTATTTTATCAATTTCATAAAATTCATCGAGAAATCTTCTTGTGAAGTTAACCTGTAAAAATATTCCTTCCCTTTCATACAATTTTGTAATTGTTTTAACTTTATCTAATGAAAGTGCTAATGGTTTTTCACAAAAAATTAATTTGGGTTTGTACTCGATCAGGCTAGACAATATTTCAAAATGAGATTCATCATTAGTTGCAACTACGATTACATCCGGCTTTTTTTCATGGCACATTTTTTTATAATCTTCATAAGCGTCGATCTTATATTCCGGACCTATAATTTCTCTTATTTCTTTTTTTACTTCGGACACTCCGCTAACGGCAAACTTATCAGAATCATTAAATGCTTTGAAATGTGAAAGAGCACCGTCACCTTTCTTTTTTCGGTTGTGATCAAAAAGAAATCCAATATCACCGAGACCGATTATACAAACACTGTACTTATCCAATATTGGATACTGTTTTCTGAACTATCTCTGAATTAATTTCCACAATGTCTCTGTTCCTGTCTAGAAAATTTAAAATATCTTCGAGATTAAAATCTTCTTTCTCTTTTGTTAACCCGTTATAAATCTTCGTTATTACCTCAAGATCTTCTTTTGTATCCAGGCATATCCGCGGGTTGTAATCGCGTTTCCATTTTTCAGGTGTGCGTACGCTGTGAAGGTTGTATTTGGACTTGCCGGTTCGGAAAAAATATAAAGATACATGCTCCCTGTCTTCAGGATCGTCTGTAAGTTCGCCTATGTTTTTCAAATCTTTTAATGAAAATACTCTTACATCCATACCAATGGGAATTTCTCTGGCTTCATTTCCAACATAACCTGTATTAGTAACATAATCATACTTAGGATAATTTTTATAATATTCATCAATAACGTAATCGGCAACTTCATGATCCATTAGCGGACAATCACCGGTGATCTCGGCAATGATATCACCGTCCGCCGATTCCACTGCATTTACAACGCGGCCCAATACATCTTCTTCACTTCCTCTGTATGTTTGTATTCCCAGCTTTTTACCCAGTTCTTCGATCTTATTATCTGCGGAATTTTCTGTGGTTGCTATTATTATCTCATCTATAAGTTTCGACTTTTTAAGTCTCTCTATTAGTATCTGCAGAACCGGTTTACCGTCGATCTCCATCAATACTTTCCCGGGAAGACGGCTGGATGACATTCTTGCTTCGATTGAAGCGACCACTTTGTGCTTTTTGCTCAAAAATTATTTTCAATTATGAATTTTGAATCAACATTTTAAAAAAGACATTAATAATCTTAATAATCTTAATAGTCTTAAATAAATTATTCTATTCTACCATATTCCATTTCAGAATATCATCTTCGATAATATTTTTTACAGCCTTTTTACCAATTACATCATCAATATACTTCGGGCTAATTCCGCTTGCCGGTCTTTTCCATGTAAGATCTTCGCTTTTAATAATTTCACCGGATTTAATATTGTTTTTTGCAACCAGGCTTCTTCTTGCGTTCTTTATTGCTGCATCTTCAGTTGGCAGCGGCTTCTTTTTAAATTCCCCGATCATAATAAAAACTTTCTCCATATCTTTGAGGAAATATTTTAAATCATCTTTGTCCATTGCATGATAATGATCGTTGCCGGGAAGGCTTTTATCAAATGTAAAATGTTTTTCCAGTATCACAGCACCGAGCAGAGCCGCTGTTTTCAAAACCTCCATCGATCCCGGAAGAGTATGATCCGAATATCCAGGCACTGCTTTTGGAAATTTTATTTTCTGATCGAGTATCATTCCTAAATTTGCATTCTCATCCAGCGTTGGATAATTCAAAACGCAGTGAAGCAGACTTAAAGGATTGCCGTAACTTTCTATCAACCCAACTGCCTGTTGTATCTCCCAGATATTTGAAGCTCCTGTTGATAAAATAACAGGCTTTCCGAATTTGCACATGTATTCAATAAATGGAAGATTTGTAATATCGGAAGAAGAAATTTTGAAAGCAGGCATCATTTCATTTAGAAAATCCGCTGCATCGGTATCAAAAGGTGTGGAAAGAAATTCTATGCCGCGTTTATCACATTCTTTTTTCAGAACTTCATATTCTTTTTTCCAGAACTTATCATATTTTTTAAAAAGCTCCACCTGATTTCTGGTCGGCTCTTTATTAAGATCCCAGTAAGACGGGCTGTCTTTTGATGCAAGAGATTCAGCTTTGTAAGTCTGAAATTT
>JBDTWU010000056.1:0-3075 GCA_040006535.1 bacterium
TTCTTTCATTTTGCTTCCGTCTGAAATATTATTTTCATACCATTCTCTTTTATCCCAGTTAAAAAGACGAGGCTTTACTTTCATAATGAAATCTAATCCCAGAGAAAGGTCCGTAATATTTTTTTTATCTCTGCCATCCGAAAAGCTGCTGATTGACTGAACATTACATCGCAGAGTGGTAACTTGGTTATTGCCAAGTGTAATTTGATTATAAGCTGAACCTAAATTGGGCTCTGCATTGTAACCAATGCATGTTAGATTAGTCCCTGTTGTAATAGTCGAACCAGTAGAATATCCCAAAGCAACGTTATTAGATCCGGTATTGCTAGATAAAGAGTAACAGCCCAACGCTGTATTGGAACTGCCGGTGACGTTTAAAATTAAAGCATTTACTCCCACAGCTGTATTATTGATTCCCAAAGTGTTGTTATATAAACTACTCTCACCCACAGCTGTGTTTTGAAAACCGGTGTAGTTGGAATTTAGAGAAAGGTTTCCCACTGCTGTATTATAATAACCTGAGAAGTTGGAGATTAAAGAATTCCATCCTAAAGCAATGTTATCATAGCCGGTCATTGTAAAATTACCGGAATTAACTCCTAAGAATGTATTGTTATTTCCAAAGTTATGAAGAAATCTGGATGATCCTTTAAGTATTACACCTATAGTTGAACTGGATGTATTTTCCAGCCGGAGGGCTTTGAGTATATTTAGCTGACCGCTTGTTTGACTCAAAGTCAGAAAATTAGCTGAGGCATCTTTGATTGTGAACACTCCGTTTGTTCCGAGGGTGTTGGATATGTTTTGTGAAAAAACATTTGTTGAAAGGATAAGACTTAAAGCAATAAATAATGTTTTCATTTTTATTTCCCCCTTTTAACTTGCGTAATTTTATTTTCCTTTAATATAAATTTTCCGAAATCAACTATCAATTTATTCTGAGTTTAGTTTAATTCAACAAGCATTTGTTTCATTTATAATCGGGATAAAAAATATAGAGAAACATAATGCGAAGGAAGCGGTTGCATATTTTGCGGAGATACACTGGATAAGAAGTGATGACTGATTACAAAAACTTAAATATTTTTTTCTTTAGCACATTTAAATTTTTTTGAATATTTTTAAAAATAGGTATCGGAAAATTTCAATTCTCATACTTTCCCAAGCATGGGCTTGGGAAAGAGAGAAACTACCGGTTAAATTTATTAACAACATTAACTTTATTCCCGATCGACTATTCATCATTGAATTCAATTAACTATTATCTCACTTATTTGAACTACTTACTTAACGAGGATCATTTTTTTAGTTTCAACAAATCCATTACTTTGTAATCTGTAAAAATATGTACCTCCTGCATATGCAGATGCATTCCAGTCAACTTCATAGGTACCGTTTTGAAATTGACCATTAACAAGCGTTTCGACTTCCCTGCCTATTGCGTCGAATACGGTAAGCTTAACAAAACCTGTCTTTGTTATAGCAAATCTCAGCTTGGTATTTGGATTAAACGGGTTCGGATAATTTTGTGAAAGCATATATCTATCAGGAGTTTCAGTCGAAATGCTGGAAATTCCACTTGATACGTTAGAGCTGTAGCTTACATCCTTAATACTCGATAATGGAAATCCATTAAATGAAAAATTTATGTAAGTAATTGTAAATACAGGTAATTTTCTTCCGCTTACAAACCAGCTGTATGAAGTTGAATTGGTAATATATGTACCGATTGTTGATGAATCATTTGTTATTGTTACATGCTTTACTCTTAAAGCATTTGGGAAGGAGCCAAAAGGAAGATTGATCGTTCCCCAGGCGTCTCCTGTTGCGGTGATAGTTCCGGTTGAAAATACTTCAAAGGTACCGGAGATATAATGCGAAGCAAAATTATCTGAAAAAGTATTTGTATAGGTAAACGGATACTGCAAATATGTCTGAGGGTTAGAATATTGAATTACAAGCTGTGGGCTTGCAATTCCGTTTGTGATCAAACTGGTGGAAGAAGCTGTAGAATAACTGTATGCCGAGCTGTCGCTTGTAAAGGCAATATTTGAAGTTGGGAACTGGGATGCATAAGGTGTTGTGCTTGCAGCAAGAATATTAGTTGTATTACTGTCTATACGTGTCAGACTTAGAAAGCTCCAGATTTGATTAGCTCCTGAATTACCCTGCGTTATATTTGTTGTATCACAGCTTATATCTTTATATCTTTCTCCAGCAGACGGATTATTTGCGCTTGTTAAAGTTATTTGTGCAAATGAAGGTGATGCAAACAAAATAAATATGAAGCTAATAATTAAATTTTTCATGATATTTGTTTGGTTTAATTTATAAAGAGATTTAATGTTTTTTAAAAAATTTTTTATTCTCTGTAACAGATATTTTTCTTGTGTTATTTATTTGTATGTAATATAATTTTAAAGCTCTGCTGATTACTGTATCTTTGCTTGCGTTAATAATAATCTGTACTTTTTCAATCAGATAATGAGTTGAATTTTTAAGCCTGTATCCTTTCGCAGTTTTGATGGCTCTTTTATTTTTTGGATTTAACATACGTTATTGAATAATTGTGCACATCATGGTGCACATAGCAAAAATACAATATTTTAAGAACACAAATCAAAGAAAGAATAAGTGACAACTAATCAGTGGATAATTTAATTATGGTAACATATCTATTGATTCTGCTTATTTTTAGAAGAATTAGTGTATAGCAAACTAAACAGAATGAAAGACACAAAGCTGATTCAGACATTAAAAACATTCTCAAAAGAAGATGCTAAAAATTTTGAAAAGTTTATAGCCTCTCCATATTTCAATAAAGGAAGAAATTATATTCCCCTCTTAAATGAACTCAAAAAATTTTCACCTTCTTTTGACAATGAAAATTTAACTTCTGAATACCTTTATAAAAAAATATATCCATCCAGGAAATTTAATAAGCAGGTAATGTGGAATCAGGTTTCGCAGCTTGAAAAGCTTGCTATAAAGTTTCTCCTGCAGACAGCGTTAGATAACAGCCCTATGGAAAGATTCCTGTTGATTTTTGATGAGCTGTCGAAAAGAAATCTGGAC
>JBDTWU010000057.1:0-2983 GCA_040006535.1 bacterium
TAAGTTCATAAGTTGCAAATCGGAAGTGCCAATCAATTTTTCTTCCTTTACATCTTTAATATCAAAAAATTTATTCCTCAAAAACTTTACCAGTTCAGGATGAATATTTTCATCTGTCAAAAAATTAAAATCCGTTAACACCATCAGGAAACGGTTTTTATTTCCACCAGAATTTCATTTTTAAGATACTCTGTAGCATACTTAACACCTTCTTTTAACGATTCAATTGAAAGATGAGGGTAAGCTTTAACCATATCTTCCATAGAAGCGCCAGATGAAATCCATTCGAGAATCATCTCCACACTTATCCTTGTTCCTTTAATAACCGGCTTACCACCAAGTATATTAATGTCTGATATTATATTCGGATAATTATTCATGATTTTTTTATGAAATATACTTTTAATAAATATTATTTAAAACAAATTTTAATTGTTTCTATAGCAATGAAAATATTCTATTCAAAACAGGAGAAATTAAACCAACAATTATTCCTATTGAAATTTCTGAGAACAAAACCGGACCAAAAAAATAATTTAAATACTTTAGTCTCTTATCTTCAGTAATTTTATAAAAAGTTTAATTCTTTCTCACATATTTCAAATTAATAATATTCAGCCCGTCAACATAAAACCCCTCTATATTTTTCTGAAGAAGATATATTTTCTGATTGTAATATAATGTGAGCCAGGTCGCATCTTCAATTACAATCTTCTGCATCTCATCATATATTTTTTTTCTTTCATTAAAGTCCGTTATCTTAAGTGCATCTTCATACATCTTATCAACATCGGGGCTGTTGAATCCAACCCGGTTAGGACCTTTGGGAGTAATGTTCTTGCTGTAGAACAGCGCCATGAAGTTTTCCGGATCGTAATAATCTGCACCCCAGCTTGCGCGCCAGAACGGGAATACGCCGTCTTCCTGTTTAGAAACAAGTGTCGCCTGAAGCATCTGCTCAAGCTGTAAATTTATTCCAAGCTCCTTAAACTGCTCCTGAATTGTAATGGCTATAGTCTTTTGTATTTCTTCATTGCCTGTAACTAATGTTAAATTCAAACCTTTACCATCAGGATAACCCGCTTCTTTCAAAAGCTGTTTGGCTTTTTCCCTGTCGAAAGTATAACCTTTGATTTCGGGATTGAATCCCGGCATGCCTTCAGGAATAGGACCATTAACAGCGGCTTTACCACGGTTCTTTAATACATATTTCATAATTTTATCTTTATCCACTGCGTAGTTAAGCGCCTGCCTCAGTTTTTTATTATTCGGAAACGGCCCTTCAATTCCTCCGGGAAGCTGCTTTGACTGAGTCATGCCCAGGTAAACAGTCTGCAGCCATGGCTGTTTATTCAGTGTGTAAGATTTATTATTTGCATCTATCAATGATCCGTTAGCTTCCGTGATCTGATCATAAGTTTCCGATGACGGATCATGATAATCATATTTGCCATTCTGGAAATCAAGAAATTCTGTTTCGGAAGATTGCGTAAAAGTAATTTTTATTCCGTCGAGATAAGGGATGGAATTTCCCTGACTGTCCTTTTCCCTGTAGGCAGAATTTTTTTCGAAAAGCAGCTCTTTATCGAAATCCCATTTTAAAAATTTAAACGGACCTGTGCCGACGGGATTCTGTCCGAATTTGTCACCGTAAAATTCTACGGCCTCTTTCGGATAAACATAACCGTAAGACATTGTAAGTATGCTGAGGAAAGGAGCAAATGGTTTTGTAAGTTCAATCGTGAAGGTAGAATCATTAACAGCTTTAAGACCGGAGACTTCATTGACCTCAATCGAGGCTATTCCCGATTTATAATCCATATATTGTTTAGCTCCTTTGATCCTGTCCCGGTAAACCCACTGTCCGCGTGACTTTGTTTCCGGATTGCAAACCCTTTCAAGACAGAATTTGAAATCAGAGGCAATAACTTTTCTTCCCTTGCCATTTGAAGCTTTGAAACATTCATTGTCATGAAAATAAACATCGTTTCGCAATGTGAATGTGTAAATTAAAGCATCATCGCTTATCGTCCAGCTTCTGGAAATGCACGGCTGCAGCTGATTTTCTTTATTGAATTGTACCAGGCCTTCCATCATTACCGATAAGCCCCAGATAGTCTGAACCGAATTTGACATTACCGGTTCGAGAGTCTCGATCCCCTGGTTTAAATTTAAATTGAAAATATTATTTTTTGAAATGTCTTTCTTTGTGCACGATAATACCGAAAGGGATATAATAATATATAAGAATAAGAGTGTTTTTTTCATCAATCGTTTATGAGTATTTTGCAATGACTGTAAAATAATGAAATTCATTTTTAAAAAATAATTACAAACTTTATATTTTACCACAAAGTCACAAAGTCACAAAGAAAAAGTAATGATTAACCAATCAATGATAAACCATTAACGACTTTGCTACTCACCAATTTGGGTTAATCTTTGCGCTTGGTAGCTTGGTATCTTGGTGGTAAAAAGAACTTATGGATGAAACTACAAAACTAAATATTCTCAAGGCTCATTACTTCGGAGAAAAATCTGCTACGGATTATCTCGTCGTATATAAAAATATTTGTGAGATACTTAATGAGCATCTGAAGGAAAAGCCGGATAAAGATTATCTGAAATATTATGATGAGACAGGAATTGCAGTCAGCTACAGCTATGCAGAGTTTATCAAAAAAGTTTTTCAGCTGGCTAATTATTTACTCAAAAATAATATCATCAAAGGAGACAGAGTAGCCACCTTCTCCCACAATCACAGTGATACTGTGATATTATATTTTGCATGCTGGACAATCGGGGCAGTAGTGGTCCCGGTCAATGTAAGCGAGGAGGATCAGAGAGTGAAATATATTTTTGATAACTCAGATACGAAGATAATTTTTACCAGGGATAATTATTTTGATAAATTAAACAACTTAGTTTCCCCGGAAAAGATCTTAGTTGTTAATTTCAATGAATTTTCATTTGAAAGTTTATC
>JBDTWU010000058.1:0-3145 GCA_040006535.1 bacterium
CGGTGGCAATCGGAGATTATACTGATTTTTATTCATCCAGAGAACATGCTACAAATGTCGGAATAATGTTCAGAGGAAAGGAGAATGCACTGATGCCTAACTGGGTTCATATGCCTGTTGCATATCATGGAAGAGCAAGCTCCGTTGTACTGAGCGGAACAAATATAATCCGCCCCAAAGGACAGACAAAAGCTGATGATGCAGAGATGCCGTCATTCGGTGCGACAAAACTTCTTGACTTTGAGCTGGAGATGGGATTTTTTATCGGCACGGGAAATAATCTTGGTGATCCGATTCCTGTTGCCAAAGCTGCTGAGCATATTTTCGGAATGGTATTGGTCAATGACTGGAGTGCACGCGATATTCAGAAATGGGAATACGTTCCCTTAGGTCCATTTCTTGGAAAAAATTTTGCGACTTCTATATCACCCTGGGTTGTTACACTGGAAGCATTAGAACCGTTTAAAACTAAGCGGAGCCTGCAGGAACCCGAGCCGCTTCCCTATTTACAAAGTAAAGGTGACTGGCTGTTTGATATAAATCTTGAAGTAAAACTAAAATCCGAAAAAATGAATGAGCCGTATGTTATATCAAGGTCTAACTTTAAATATCTATACTGGGATATTTGCCAGCAGCTAGCTCATCATTCTGTTACCGGCTGCAATATGAAGACCGGCGATCTTCTTGCATCCGGCACAATAAGCGGACAAGTGAAAGAATCGTTCGGCAGTATGCTGGAGCTTACCTGGCGCGGAACTGAACCATTGAAGATGACCGGAGGTGAAGAAAGAAAATTTTTATCAGACGGCGATATTGTTACTATGACGGGCTGGTGCAACGGAGACGGTTATAAGGTAGGTTTTGGCGAGGTAACCGGAAAGATCGTTCCTTCAAATTAATTTTAAATTTGTATAAAATAAAATTTCTAATAATTTTTTTAGTTCTGCTTTCACTGACATTATTTTCGTGCAGTGATAATCCTGTTAATAATAATAACCCGCCGGGTGTACAGACAGATTTTAAATATCCTTTTAAAACCGGCTCTTTCTGGTATTACAATACCAGAAATTTTGTAACAAACATTAGACCGGATTCATTAAATGTATACTTCTCATCAGATACTATATCCGGAAATGGCGCTGCAGATTTTTCCAGGGATAGTGTTATCAACAATGATACTTTGAAGCTATTAAGAAACAGCAATAGTTCAGCAGGCCACAGTCAAACAACATTGGAATATTACAAACAAACAGATTCAGGTCTGATAAGAATAGCATTCTATTCAGACGGAACTAACTTTGGACCGTTCAGACCTTCTTTAAAAAATCTTAAGTTTAGTATTCATGGAAGATCATTTCCTTCATTGAAAGAGCTTGTAAATTATTATGATGATGAAATCGAACTCAGAGATTCCACTCCTCTGATTTTCGATAATCCACCAGTGAGAACAATTAAATATCCAATTATCAAAAATTCAGAATGGAATTTAATAACATATGCAGGCATCAGTGACACAACGCGGATTACCAAGCAATACATTGATTATGAAAACGTAACAGTAAATGCCGGAACATTTTACTGTATTAAAATAAGAAGAAGATGGTATTATAATTCCCCGACCGCTGATCCGAATCTCGTCTTTTATGATTATTTCTCAAAGGAGGGAATGATAAAAAGAGATTTCCTTATCAAAGATATTTTAATATCTAATTCTCAGGGACAGCCGATCGGATTTATAGATGTAAAAGAAGAAGATCATTTAAACTTTTATTTTTTGCCATAGCTCTTAAAAAATATTATCGAATAAATCCTGTCCCAATTGTCGCTCCGAATAATGATGAGACCCTATCATCGCCTCCATCACCGATCAATATCGAAAATAAAATTTTTTCAAATCAGTTTAATTAATTACTTTTAAATTAAGGAGTGAATAATTAGTTTATTTCATGATTGATAATAAAGTCCGCCTTACACAAATGGTAACAAGTGCGGGGTGCGCTGCCAAAATTTTTCCGCACATACTTTCCGGTTTATTAAAAGATATAGAATGGCCGGCAAATGAAAATGTATTGGTTGGCTTTGAGGGAAAAGATGACGCCGGTGTATATAAGATCAGTGATGAGCTTGCTTTGATCCATACAACTGATTTTTTTACGCCGGTTGTAGATGACCCTTATATATTTGGTCAGATCGCTGCAGCTAATGCTCTCAGTGATGTTTATGCAATGGGAGGAAAACCAATCAATGCTCTTAATATTCTGGCGTATCCGCAGAAAGAAGATCTGAATATTCTCAGAGAGATATTAAGAGGCGGTGCTGATAAAATCAAAGAAGCAGAAGCAGTTATCATTGGCGGTCATTCAATTGATATTCCGACAATTGTTTATGGGCTCGCAGTTACCGGCACTATAAAACCCGAAAATATAAAAGGCAACAACAACGCAGAACCCGGTAATAAGCTGATACTTACGAAAGCATTAGGAACCGGTGTGCTTAACAATGCAATAAAATTTTCCACGCTCGAAGATAAATATTACAGGCCGCTTATCTCATCAATGACAAGGCTTAACAGGAATGCCTCCGAATGCATGGTGAAATGGAAAGCGAAAGCTTGTACAGATGTTACAGGTTTCGGACTTGCAGGACACTCAATGCAAATGGCAAAGGCCAGCAATACATCTTTCAAATTCTATATTAAAAGCATTCCGGTACTTGAAGGAGCTATCCTGGCAATAGAGAATAATTTTTTAACAAGAGGCGATAAATCAAATCGTGATTATACAAAAGATTATGTGATTAACTCCGGCATAGTGCATTCCGTGATTGATCATTTGCTTTATGATCCGCAAACCTCAGGGGGATTACTGATATCCGTACCCCCGGAAAATGCCGGGCAACTTTTAGAGGATCTTCATAATGAAGGGGATATTTCTTCAGGTATTATTGGTGAAGTTTTGGAATCGACAGTTGAATTTAAACCAGGTACAATTATTTTTGATTTCTCTTAAAGTAATACTTTCATAAATTATGAAATGATCACTTATTCTTCACTAAACCTGACATCATTACCACTCTTATATGATAAAAGATAAAGATTCAAAAGAACTCTTCGAATATATCCGTTCCATTGATTCAAAGGATATCC
>JBDTWU010000059.1:0-4428 GCA_040006535.1 bacterium
TAATGCAAATTCAATCATATCTTTCGGAGGGTAGATGGTTTTCGAATTATTTTTACCGGACATGATTTTCATCTCACCTCTTTTTATTTTAAATTCTCCGAATCCATCTATGGAAGTTTCTCTCTTTTTTCTAAGTTCCTTCGAGATCAGTTCTATAACTTTATTAAAAATCTTATCTGTCTTCTTTTTTTTAATTCCCGTTTCCTTGGAAATCCTTTTTACTAAGCTTACTCTGTTCATTTTTGTGTTGAAAGGATAATGTTGTTAACCAATTAAACATAACCAATTAACTTAACTTAATTTACTTAACCATAATCTCAAATTCCTTTTCATCTATCACTTTTACTCCAAGCTCAATAGCTTTATCGAGCTTGCTCCCCGCCTCTGATCCTGCAAGGATGTAATCAGTCTTTTTACTCACGGAAGAACTTACCCTGCCTCCCAGGTCTTCAATTAATTTTTGGGCATCATCTCTTTTAAAATTTTGTAAAGATCCTGTGAGAACAAAAATTTTATTGCTGATCTTCTCATTATTCTTAGGGGAAGAATTCTTTTTTTCCGTTTCAAATTTCAAACCCGAATTCTTCAGCCTTTTGATTAAAGCTATGTTATTCTCATCTTTAAAAAATTTTGATACACTCTGAGCGATCTTTGGTCCGATTTCATGCACATTTTGAATTTCTTCCGCAGTTGCATTTGAAATATTATCTATTGATCCGAAATGATTTGAAAGAATTTTTGCCGTCCTCTCTCCGATATGCCGGATTCCCAAAGCGAAAAGAACTTTGTCAAATGGCTTTATCTTGGATTCTTCAATTGCCTTCAGAATATTATCTACGCTCCTCACACCGAATCTTTCCATATTAATCATTTCATCCTTGTATTTTTTCAGCTCATAAATGTCAGCATAGCTTTTCAGAAAATTTTTCTCAATAAATATTTCGATTATACTTTCACCAAGTCCCTCAATTTCCATTGCATTACGGTGAACAAAATGTTCGATGCGCCCGTGAACCTGTGCGGGACAATTATAATTTGGACAATAATAATAAACTTCATTTTCAGGATTTTCCAGCTTAGTGTTACATGCAGGACAATACTCAGGAATTACAAATGGTTTTGAATCCTTTCCTCTGCGCTCCGTTATAACTTCAATTACTTTTGGAATAACATCTCCGCCTTTTTCAATTTTTACATAATCACCAACTCTTATATCCTTCCTTTTTATCTCATCGAAATTATGAAGTGTCGCACGGGAAATACTGGAGCCGGCAAGGAATACAGGCTGAAGATCCGCCACAGGAGTGATTGTACCGATTCGCCCTACCTGACAAAATATATTTTTAAGCTTTGTTTCAGCTTCTTTGGCTTTGTATTTATAAGCAATTGCCCATCGCGGAGATTTTGAAACACTGCCAAGTGTTTCCTGATCCTTTCTTGAATTAACCTTAACCACAACTCCATCTATATCATAAGGAAGGCTGTCTCTGAGATTTTCAATTTCGTCGCAGAATTTTTTTACATCTTCAATCTTATCTGCTTTTTTATAAAGCTTATTCACCGGAAATTTCAGTTCTTCGAGAAGTTGAAAGCTTTCCAGCTGAGTCTTTAAATCCAGCTCTTCAGGATAAATAAAATAAGAATAAAAATTCAGCGGCCTTGAAGCAACTATCCTTGAGTCCTTGAGCTTTAATGTACCGGCAGCAGTATTCCTTGCATTGGCAAATATTTTATCTCCTTTTAATTCCTGCTCTTCATTAATTTTTATAAAATCTTCCTTCTTGAAAAATATTTCGCCGCGCACTTCAAAATTTTTAATTTTTTTGTTTCTGACCGAAAGAGGAATTGCCCGCATAGTTTTAATATTTTGAGTGACATCATCTCCTTTATAGCCGTCGCCTCGTGTGGCACCCGTTTTTAACTTTCCATCCGCATAAACCAGAGATATAGCAATTCCGTCAAATTTTAATTCACAGATGTATTCATACTTTTTATTATTTAAAATTCCTTTAACTCTCTTGTCAAAATCAAAAAGTTCTTCAAAATTATATGAGTTAGAAAGAGAGAGCATCGGGAATTTATGGTGAACGGATTTAAATGATTTTGCCGGTTCGCCCGAAACCCGACCCGTTGGCGAATCATCTGTTAAAAGTTCAGGATATTTTTTTTCAATCTCTCCAAGCTCCTTCATCATTATATCATATTTGTAATCATCGATATCAGGAGATGCTAATGTATAATATTTATAATCCGCATCGGCGATCCTATCCTTTAGCACCTGAACTTTTTTTAATACTTCTGTGGGTTTCATTTTAAAAATGACTTAAACTAATTTAAAAAAAATAATTTCCGGGGAAGATAATTATTTTTTAACTCCATTTTTATCCAGCTTCACTTTACTGATGGATACCTTTCCGAATTTAATGAGTTTATCATTAAGAACTGCATCAAAGTCATCAGTATTAGAAGAAGAAATATGAAAAGATTTTTTTGCATTAAACTCCTTTACTTCATTTTTTGCGAATTGAATTTTTTCGGGCTTGTCATAATTCACAGAATCAGTTACAAGAAATATTGTACCGGCTCTTAAGCCTGTAATTTTCAATTTATTGGATTGAGTGGAAAATACTGATTCCTCCTGAGCTTTTCTAATAGAATCCTGAATTTCCTGAGGAGACCTTTTACCGAGAATTTTCTTTTCCTGTTCCTTAACAACATCGTCGAAATTTTGTCTTATCACTTCAGGACTGTCTGAAGACTTTTCAAGAAAAAGTATATTTATCACTGAGTATAATCCCAGCAGCACCATAATAATAAAGCCAAGCAGAACAATGTTTCTGGCAACAGGTGAACTTATAAATGTAAAGGAAAATTTATTTTTCTTAATACCACGGGAATTGTATGCTGTACTATCTTTTCCGCCCGGCTGGATAGTGTTATTATTTTCAGTTTTGCGTACAACATTATCTTTTTTAATGTGAGAGACCTGAGTTTTCGCGTTTTCAGAATGATGCATTTTTTCTGTTTCTTTTTCTCCAGCATTTTTCTCAAGTGCTTCCGTACTTTCTTTTATCTTATCACCTGTTTTCGGATTATTTTCTTCAGAATTCTTATTTATTTCTTTTACAGCAGGAACATCATTATAAACATTTTGCCGTTTGGATTTATACTTACCGCTTCTTGCAAGATCATAATCAAATAAGACATCTTCAGGATCCAGACCCAGACTGATTATATATTGTTTTAGAAATGCTCTGATATAAGCCTGGGGCTGAAAAGTATAATCACCGTTCTCCAGATTATCCAGGATTGAAATGCTGACACGGGTCTGCTGGGATATCGTCCTCAAAGAAAGGTTTTTATCTTCACGAACAGCCTTCAGGTCTTCTGCAAAGGTTTTTAACATTTCTGCCATCTATTGTAGTTTAGTTTTTTTTGAAGTTATCTGAATTAAAGAAAAATTTAAAGTTAATTCTATTAATTGTTTAATAAGATACTCTATAATACATTAACAGACTGAATAAAAAAAGCCCGTGATGAATTTCCTCACGGGCTTAAATGAACTATAATTTTTGGTTGATTACTTTATAAGCATCATCTTCTTTGTATCTGTAAAGCCTGTCGATTCCAGTCTGTAGAAATATGCTCCGCTGGAAAGATTAGCTCCGTTGAACTGAACATCATAGTTACCAATATTCTTAAATTCATTTACCAGAGTTGTCACTTCCTTACCAGCCAAATCATAGATCTTCAATGTTACAAATCCTGATTTTGGAATTGAGAAAGAAATTTTTGTGGTAGGATTAAATGGATTTGGATAGTTCTGAGTCAACTTATAGCTGTCAGGTGTATTGATGCTTACATTATTATTTCCTAAACCGGTAACACCAGAAGAATCTGGACCTAAATCAATGACTGCAACAAGACTTGTTGGGAATCTTTGGACAACCATAGCGGCGATTACACGGCCGGGATAACTTGGATGGTTATTAAATACATCAAGTCCCCCTGAAGAGGTTGTTGTTCCAAAATTAAAATTAAATGATTGTACAATGGCTCCTGTAGCAGTATCGACTTTAGATAATCTTATAGTTCCGGCAATAGAATATTCGGCATACCACAGCCACATCTTATTTCTGGAGGTCCATCTGTCCGCTCCAAGACCAACAGGTGCAACAGTAGGAATTCCCAATGACTTAATGATGACACCATTAGTATCAATCATTGCAACAGGACCTACAGTGAAATTGGAAGTCCAGATTCTGTTTACAGAAGACCAAGCTAAACCTCTGTTAGGATTATTTGGTCCTGTAATACCTGTGCGTGGTTCAGTAAATGTTACTGTATCAATATATCGGATTAGATTATTATCGCTGGTCAATAAATATTTACCATCCCAGGCTAAATCTCTGAATCCAAAACCCTGAC
>JBDTWU010000060.1:0-3693 GCA_040006535.1 bacterium
TTCTGCTATTTCCGGTGTATTATATAATTTTTCAAAGTCAGTCCTTTTTTTTATTAATTTGGCCGGAGGTTTTACCCACCCGTAATGATAAATTTCCGCATTCATATCTTTTGATTTGATCTTTGATCCGTCAGGATGTTTAAAATCCATGGCATCTCCCCAGGAAATTATATCATCATGATTTTTTATTATCCTCACCTCTCTCAGATACCAGTTTCTGTAATTGTCCTGATAATAATCATATGTCCCGTAGAAATGTTTGTAATAAAATCTAAGACCCTCAATATCTTCATTCATCAGATATTTATTCATTGCTTGGCTGATAGTACCGTAATATTTTTCATGAACAACTTCATCACCCTGAATATAAAAGCACCAGTCTCCTGAGCATTCTTTTAATGCCCTGTTAGTTTCAACAGAAAGTACTTTCCCGCCCTTCAGGCTCATATCCCAGTCACTCTCGATAATTTTTATTTTTTTATTCTGATCAGATAATAATTTCACAATTTCAAGTGTACCGTCAGCGGATTTCCCAATGTTAACGATCATTTCATCGCATAGTGGAAGCACAGACAAAATTGCTTCTCTGAAAGGATAAGCATATTTAACTCCGTTTCTTACAATTGTAAAACCTGAAACTTTCATGTCAGCGCTTCCTGATATCTGAATTGCAGATCATAAAGCTTTTTATAAAGACCGCTTGTCAGAATCAGCTGGGAATGTGTTCCCGTTTCAACGATCTCTCCTTTATCGAGGACTACTATTACATCTGCATTTTGAATAGTAGAAAGGCGATGTGCAATTACAATAGACGTTCTGCCGCGCATTAGTCTTTCGATTGCCTGCTGTACCAATATTTCGGATTCGGTATCAAGTGACGAAGTAGCCTCGTCAAGAATAAGTATCGGCGGATTTTTAAGAAGGGCTCTTGCTATTGATATCCGTTGTCTTTCGCCTCCCGAAAGCTTTACTCCGCGGTCACCTGTAAATGAATCATAACCATTCTCAAAGCCGGAAATAAATTGATGAGCATTAGCTGCCTTTGCAGCTTCAGTAATTTGTTCAAGAGGAATTCCGCTTTCACCGTATGCAATATTATTCTTTACCGAATCATTAAACAAAATTGTCTCCTGTGTAACGATTCCCATGAGGCTTCTTAATGAATTGATCTGAATTTTTCTGATATCAGTATCATCAACAAACAAGTTTCCTTCAGTCAGATCATAAAATCTGGGAATAAGATCTGCAAGGGTGGATTTCCCCGCACCGCTTGGCCCAACTATAGCAATTATATTTCCTTTATTAATTTTCAGATTAATATTTCTTAAGATGTAGTCACTCTTGCCATATTTGAAGGAAGCATTTATAAACCTGATACTGTCTTTAAATTCAGTTATCTCTACAGCATCAGGAGAATCAATTATAGTCGGCTCAGTGTCAAGAAGGTTGAAGACTCTTTCAGCTGCTGCCGTTCCCTCTTTATAGCTGTTAAACATTTGTCCGAATAATTTCAGAGTCGGCATCATCTGAAAAAACACTGCAAGATAAAATATAAACGAACCGGGTGTCATGTCACTGCCGCCCCTGATTATTTCAGCTCCGAAAAAATAAAGTATGATGACAATTGTGAGCACACCGATAGATTCGGATATAGGTGAGCCAAGCGCTCTCTTGCGGGATAATTTTACCAGCAGTTTAAAGAAAGAATTATTTTCGTTTTTAAATTTATTGATCTCATACTTCTCCATGCCGAAAGCTTTCACGACCCTGATGGCCCCGAGTGTTTCATCAAGTGTTGAAGTAATGTCAGAAATTTTTTCCTGAGACTTTGTGCTGCTTCGCTTTAATGAGTTGCCTATCCTGCCCAGTATAAATGCTGTAACAGGAGCAAGAAGAAAAATAATCAGCGTGAGCTTCCAGTTAAACAGGAATAAAATTACCGAGTATACAATAATAGAAGGGGGATCCCGGAACAGGCTGTTTACAACTGCTATCAAAGAATCCTTCACGATCTGAACATCGTTGATAATCCGGGAAATCAGATTTCCTTTTCTCTCCTCCGTAAAAAAGCTTAAGGGCAGCTCAAGATAATGTTTGTAAAGGTCAAAGCGCAGATCTTTAAGGATTCCCTGCTCGACTTCAGCCATGAAATATGTCTGCAGGTAAATAAATAAATTTTTTAATAAGAATGTAAAGAGGATAAGTACACACAAAAATTTGAGCACATCGAGCTTGTCATAACGTGAAACAATCTGTCCGAAATAAACAGTAATTATTTCTTTGATATCAAATACTGATGAAATAGTTTTTTGAGATGCAATCTTTGGTATATCATTGAACAGAAGATCTATGAAAGGGAACAGCATAAGAACAGAAAGCAGGCTGAATATTACAACAAGAACTGTGAACAGGTTTGCAAGCACTAATTCTTTTGAATAAGGCTTAACATATTTGAATACTCTTTTGAAATAGTTCATTTACCCGGTCTGTCAGTTTTGTTTTGCATTTCCCAGATCTTCATGATATTAAGCAGCTTTGTAATCATATGAAATTTAGAGACCATCAATCCCCCGACACCATCAAGAAAATTTCCTTTAAGAAAATATTGCTGTAAGAATGAGAATCCCGGCAAAATGAAAATATCAAAAAATGTTACGTCCTTCCTGCCGCTTTTTTCAGCTGCCGAGAGACCGGAATAAAAATTTATTTTATTTATATAATCGCTGATTGAACTAACTGTGTAGTGCAAAATATTATTCTTCAGCTTTCCTTTCTGCCCGGTTACATAATAACTCTCGTGAACGAGCCGGTCGGTAACCCCTGCAAATGCTTTCCGGAACAATCTTAACTGGTAGTTAGGATACCAACCGCCGTGCTTTATCCATTTATCAAGAAAAAAACTTTTCCTCGGGATCTCAAAACCATTTTCTGAAATATTCTCTTTTTGTATTATTGATCTGATCTCATTCTCCAGATCTTTAGAACATCTTTCATCTGCGTCAATAACAAATATCCAGTCGTATCCGGCCTTTGTCAGCGCGTATTTCCGCTGTTCAGCAAAACCATTCCACTCATTCTGAAAAACTTTATCGGTAAATTTTCCGGCGATATTCAAAGTTTCGTCTTTACTGAAGCTGTCTATCACTATGACTTCATCACACCATAAAATGCTTTTGATACATTCTTCAATATTCTTTTCTTCATCCCTGCAGATTATCAGCCCTGAAACTTTATTCATATAGATATAAAAAATTTAATAAAAAAAAATGGTTCCTGTTACCGGAAATATTTAATACTTATAAATTAAAAAACGATTTAAACGATTACTCATTATTTCAGAAGACCGTTTTTGCAAAAATATTCCCGGTTCTCCTTCATCTTATTGAAGTATTCCAAATTTCCCGGGTCTTCAATTGTTTCCACATGATAAAGATGATACTGAACGGCCAGATACCTGACCGATTTGAATTTTGCACCTGTTAGCCGTAACCGAAACTCAAGATCAGAATCTTCACCGATGCCAGGTCCCTCATAGTTCTCATCAAAACCATTTATTTTTTCAAGAAGCACTTTTTCGATTGAAAAATTACACCCCAAAATGTGTTCGTCCGGATTTGTTAAAACTTTTCGCAATGCTTTATTCTTAATAATAAATCCTTCTTCCAGACTTAAATTAATCCTTCCCTTATTAAG
>JBDTWU010000061.1:0-1821 GCA_040006535.1 bacterium
GATAAAATCATTACCACATTAAGTGTTAAAAGAATTTCATTTTTATTTTTAACTTATTTTAAAACTTCCTCCATTGATCTTTGGGTAAAAATAACAATACAGAAAAAATAATACAGGTAAAAAATCTGGTTAAAAAATACGACGATCTGGTTGCAGTGGATGGTATTAGCTTTGATGTATATAAAGGCGAGATATTCGGATTGCTTGGACCGAATGGCGCAGGGAAGACGACAACGCTTGAAATTATGGAGACGCTCCGGGAAAAAACAAGCGGTGAAGTTTTACTGGATGGTTTGTCAATTGATAAAGATCAGGATCAGATTAAAAAAATTATCGGGGTTCAATTACAATCTGCAGGATATTACCCTAATTTATCTCTTACTGAGCTTTTGGAATTATTTGCCGGGCTATATAATGTACACCATAATACAAAGCAAATGCTTAAGCTCGTTGACCTGGAGGAAAAGTCAAAGGCAAAATATAAAGAGTTGTCCGGCGGTCAGAAGCAGAGATTTTCAATCTGTACAACTTTAATAAACGATCCGAAAATAGTTTTTCTTGATGAACCCACTACAGGTCTCGATCCCCAGGCAAGAAGAAATCTGTGGGAACTTATCAGAGAAATTAAATCTAAAGGCACTACTATCATGCTTACAACACATTATATGGATGAAGCTGAAATATTATGCGACAGAGTAGGAATAATTGATAACGGCAAAATAATTTCTATAGATACTCCGGACAGATTGATAGATGATCTTGTGAATAGCGGCTTCGAACGACCAAAGCAAATGAAGCTTGCTTCGCTTGAAGATGTATTTCTGCACCTGACAGGCAAGGAAATGAGAGACGAATAAGCATTTAACATTTTGCAGTATGCAAATAGAAAAATAGCAAATATTAATATTAATACTTAATACTCGATACCATAAGATGAAACAATACAGTCAATTAAAGGCGATGCTGGCAATTACAAAAGCGAGTCTGCGATCTATTGTCAGAAATCCATCTGCCGTAGTTTTTAATTTAGTGTTTCCTTTAATATTCATAATTGTATTCGGCTTCATCAGCAGTGGCGGGTTTAAAATTGATGTTGCTCTGGAAAAAAATTCCGATATAAACAATCCTGTTTATCAGAGTCTTGCGAATATCAGCTCTGTTGATCTTATCACAAATAAATCAGAACTGGAGATCATCTCTGATCTTGAAAAAGGAAAAATCGATGCTATGATCAGGATCACGAAAAATGACAAAGGGGTTTTGATGGTAGATCTGAAGACTACCAATGCATCTCCCGAAAGAGGAAATATATTTAAGATGATTCTCAATGAAATTATTTACCGGCAAAATGTTGCACTTTCAAAAATTGAAACACCTGCAACAGAGCTAAAGGAAGAAGTGATAGAAGGCAGAAGGTTTAAGACAATTGATTTCATTCTTCCCGGACAATTAGGATTCTCACTTTTGAGCGCAGGGGTTTTCGGAACTGCATTTATTTTTATCAGCCTGAGACAGACTCTTGTAATAAAACGGTTTTTTGCCACTCCGATAAAGAAAGCATATATCCTGATCGGTGAATCTCTAAGCAGGCTGATCTTTTCAATGTTCAGCGCAGTGATAATAATATTAATAGGAAAATTTTTCTTTGGCTTCACTCTGGTAAATGGCTTTATAACTTTTATTAATATGATGATACTATCGATAATTGCTTTGATTGTATTTCTCGGCTTCGGGTTTGTAGTTTCTGGAATAGCCAAGAATGAAAACGCTGTTCCACCGATAGCTAACCTTATAACTCTCCCGCAGTTTCTTCTGGCCGGT
>JBDTWU010000062.1:0-2040 GCA_040006535.1 bacterium
ATGCCCGGCTGGCACAAAGATGAAGATTATAAAAAGTCTTATGCAGCAATTACCGGCATGGGGGGAGGAGTTGTGCTTACATCAATACATGAGCAAAATTATCTCACCGAATTGTTTGGAGAAATAATTCAAGTGAAGGCGATGGAAACAGGTGGAGATAATTTAGGAATAGATGCTGAAGAAGGAGCTGAGATATTAATGAAACATAAGAGCGGTGTTGTATCAAACATACATTTAAATTTTTATCAGAAGCCATATTACAGAAATTTAGAGATCATCGGATCCGGAGGAACTATCTTCTGGGATTTTATGAAACCGGAAGTGAAAATATTATTTAAAGACAGCACCGAAGTTATAAAATTAGGAAACGACGCTATGGAGATTCTTGACATAAGCTATAATGATCAGATGAAACATTTCATAAAAGTAATTGAAAAAAAAGAAGCACCGAGGGTTACATTGGAAAAGGGAATTGATGATATGAAAACCGCATTGCAAATATTGAACGAAATCGGAAGAAATTAAATTAAAATATTTATGGAGTTAAGAACAACGAGTGCTGAAGAAATAAATTTTAAAGATAAATTTGATCTCAATAAAAAAGTAATTGTAATTACCGGAGGTATGGGACTGATCGGTAAATCTTTTGCAGAGGCCTGTGCTCAATATGGCGCAAATGTAGTGATTGCGGACAGAGACGGAGCAGGTTCTGAACAACATGCCGATAAGCTGAGTCAAAGGTTTGAAAAAGAAATGCTGGGAATGACCATTGATGTTGGAAAGAGAGATGAAGTGGAGCAATTAAAAAATGCTGCTGCTGAAAAATTCGGAAGGATAGATGGATTAGTTAATTGTCATCAGAATAAGACGGCAAAATTTTTTGCAAGGTTTGAAGAATATAAAGATGAAGACTGGGATGCTGTAGTTGAAACGAATCTTAAAGGTACATACCTGACGTGTCAGATCATCGGAGGTTACATTTCACAAAACGGAGGCGGTTCGATTATTAATATGCCGTCAACCTATTCTGTCGTTGCTCCAAACCAGAATTTATATAAAGGAACAAGCATCGGCTGTCCCGCTGCATACTCTGCATCAAAAGGCGGAGTCATGGCATTATCGCAATATCTCGCAACCTACTGGGCAGACAAAGGTGTAAGGGTTAATCAGATCACTCCTCACGGAGTCTGGAATAATCATGAAGAGCAGTTTGAAAAAAACTTTGCAAACTTTTCTCCCATGAAGAGAATGAGCTATAATCATGAAGTTGCAGGAGCGGCTGTATTTTTATTGTCTGATGCATCGAGCTATATTACGGGACATAATCTGATGGTAGATGGCGGATGGACGGCATGGTAAAGACAATTTGCAAATTACAAATTACGAATTACGAATTACGAATTGAGAATTGAGAATTGAGAAAGTTATTTAAAAATATTGATTTCAAAATGGCATTTAATCGAGGTTCAGTTTTTAACAGATATATTGTATGAATATTTTAGAAGTTTTTAAAAATTACGATCTGGATATTATTAACCGGCCTTATGTCATTGCTGAGGCGGGTGTTAATCATGAGGGTGATATGGATCTTGCAAAACGTTTGATTGATGAAGCTGCAGATGGGGGTGCTCATGCAATTAAATTCCAGACTTACAAAGCTGAATCTCTTGCATCAAAAGACAGCCCGTCTTACTGGGATCTGAATAAAGAGCCTACTCAAAATCAGGTTGAGCTATTTAAAAAGTACGACAAGTTCTGGAAAAAAGAATATGAAGAATTAAAAAAAGTATGTGATAATCGCGGAATAGAATTTCTATCAACTCCTTTTGATACTGATGCTGCTGATTTTCTAAATGATATGATGCCGGCTTTTAAGATTTCTTCATCGGATATAACCAATCTGCCTTTCATAGAATATATGTGCAAATTTGGAAAGCCGATAATTTTATCGACCGGTGCTTCGAATGTATGGGAGATACAGCAGGCTGTTGAACTTATAGAAAAATTCGGGAATCCTTTAAGTCTTCTACATTGTGTTTT